>NZ_JBCOJC010000007.1:0-78477 GCF_040925905.1 Enterococcus sp. 2201sp1_2201st1_C11_2201SCRN_220225 | reverse complement strand
GTTTTTTGACTTAGTGGAGATTAAGACGAAGATTGCTAGCCTCTTTCCCTTTGTGATTGGTAGTTTGTTTTCATTGACTTATTTTGGGCAGTTTCATTGGCAAGAGACGTTGCTGTTTTTTGTGGGGATGATTATTTTTGACATGACCACCACGGCGATTAACAATTACATGGATTATCAAAAAGCCCACTCCGCAGCCTATAAACACGAAGAAAACGTCATCGGCAAAGACCAACTTTCCGTGAATTTCGTGCAGGGGCTGATTGTAGGGATGATTCTTTTTACTGCGGGGATAGGGTTGTACTTGAGTTTTCGCACGGGGTGGTTGCTTTTGGTCATGGGCTTGGTCTGCTGTTTTATTGGTGTTTTTTATACAGCAGGGCCTATTCCTTTGTCCCGCATGCCACTGGGTGAAGTTTTCAGTGGTTTTACGATGGGTTTGGGAATTTTTGTCATGGTGGTTTATTTAAACACTTATGATCAAAAAGCGTTCTTTTTGGACTTGCATTTTGCCAGTGGGCGTTTTGTGTTAGAAGGAAACTTTTGGCAAGTAGCAGCTTTAGTTTTGGCTTCACTGCCCTTAGTTTTTATGATTGCCAATATTATGCTGGCCAATAATCTACGGGATTTAGAGACAGATATTGAAAACCATCGCTATACATTGGTGTACTATATTGGACGGGATACTGGCCTGAAGCTCTTTTCTGGTTTAGTCTACGGCAGTTACGGCGCGATTTTACTCGGTTTGTTACTAGGGGTTTTTGAGTGGCCCATTTTGTTGGTGTTTCTCACGTTGCCTAAACTGCGACAAAATCTTGCCGCTCACAAAGCGGAACTACCGGCGCCTCACAGTTTTGTTTATTCATTAAAAAACATGGTGCGCTTTAATAGCAGTTATGCGTTAGGCTTGGTAGCCACACTGGTTTGGCAATACTTTCGTTAAAAAATGCAGGACTTTCATGAGGTTTTTTCCTCTGTAAGTCCTGCATTTTTACTAGGCTGGGTTGTGCGAGTTCTTGCCTTTTTTATTTATTGGATGCTTTCCAAACTGATTTCCCCAGAATTTAAGGTAATCAGCCCTGTATCGGTCTGCACCACCAATTGACCTTCATCGGTGATGGCGGTGGCTACACCTTGATAGTGTTGCTTTTGCAAGGTGAAACTGACCTTTTTGCCTAAAACAAAAGAGCGTTTCCGGTATTCTTCCAAGTAATCCATATTAGGCAAATTTTCCACCAGGGCAAAGAAATGCTGCCAAACTTTTTGTATTAACTGATTGCGGGTAATCGTCGGTGTCTTATGGGCAAATAGCGATGTGGCTTTTGCTTGCAGCTCTTTGGGAAAGTCTGCTTGGGGGATGGAAAAATTAATCCCCATGCCGATGCTCACAGAAGCGATGGTGCCGGACTCAAAGTCACTGGTAGCTTCAGATAAAATGCCCACTAGTTTTTTACCATGTAAATAAATATCGTTGACCCATTTTATCTGACAGTCTTCACCGGTTAGCTCTTCAATTGCTCGACAAACTGCCACGGCAGCCAGCAAGGTGTATTGGGGCAGTTCGTCAAAACTTTGATTTGGCGCCAAAAGCAAAGTCATGTAAATGCCTTGTCCTTTTGGTGAAAAGAAAGGTCGTCCAAAACGCCCGTGGCCTCCTTGCTGGGTTTCGGTGATGAAAAGTCGTGGAGCGGAGGCACCAGCGGCAAAGGCTAACTTGGCATCTTTCATGGTAGACTCAGAACTTTCCGTGATTTCGACAGCGAGATTTTCTGGTAAGCCTGAGAGAATTTCACTAGCTTCCAAAACATCAGAAGGCAAGTAACGATAGCCATTAGCGGTATGTTCAAAACGATAGCCGGCTTTTTCCAATTCTCGGATGGCCTTCCAAACGGCGGTGCGGGAAACTTGTAATTCTTGAGCTAGTTTTTCCCCGGAATAAATTCCCGAAGTAGCCTTGACTAAAGCGAGTAGTTTTTCTTTTGTGGACATAGTTTTTCCTCTCTTGGGTAATCTCTTTTCTAGTCTAGTCTAGCAGAAAGTTTTTGCCAAGGCATTATTTCATTCTTAAGACGGAGGCTATGGTAAAATATTCCTGGTATGATAAGCAAAAAAGGGGGATTTACCATGGAAAAACGACAATATGTTTGCGATAAATGTGGCAATACTCACTACACTGAAGATCGAATCCAAACTACCGGAGGCAATTTAGCGAAAGTTTTCGATGTGCAAAACAAAAAATTCATCACCATTTCTTGTACGCAATGCGGCTTTACCGAATTGTATCGCGCGCAAACTTCCACCGGCATGAACGTCTTAGACTTCTTAATGGGTGGCAGCTAATTGTAAAATGACATCTGCTGTATTAAAGGCTAGCCTTTTTAGGCTAGTCTTTTTGTGTACAAAGAGAAATTTGAAAATCAAGTATTTATCAAAGTCAGTGGTGTCCGATTTCATTTTTTCAAAAACAGCAGTGACAAAAGGTAAAGAAAGCCTTAATAAAACCGGCTTTTCATGAAAATGATTCGTTGATTTCATTGACAAAACAGAGGAGAGTCTATATAATTTAGAGGCAAAAACTATCTGATTGACACAAAGAAGCAGGAACGATCTATTGTCCGTTCCGGCTCTAGCATAGGAAACAAAAGTAGTAAGCATAAGTTTTTTCTTACTCACTTTTGGTTTTTTTTGTGCCCAAAAGCCGCAAAAAATGCTTTTTGTTACAAAAAAATAATCTTTGTAACGGTTTTGTAACGAAACTCGGATAGCCTTTTTGAAAGAAATTTTGAGGGGTGAAGAGCTTGGCTGGACACGTAGTAGCATACGGCAAACATCGCGAACGTAGAAGTTTCGCACGTATCAGTGAAGTATTGGAATTACCGAATTTGATTGAGATTCAAACAGACTCTTACCAATGGTTTTTAGATGAAGGCTTGCGGGAAATGTTTGAAGACATTTTGCCAATCGATGACTTTAATGGCAACTTATCTTTGGAATTCGTGGACTATGAACTAAAAGAACCGAAGTATACGGTATCGGAAGCGCGGGCACATGATGCCAACTATTCCGCACCATTACACGTTACTTTGCGCTTGACTAACCGGGAAACTGGGGAAATCAAAGCTCAAGAAGTCTTCTTTGGGGATTTCCCATTGATGACGGAACAAGGAACCTTCATCATCAACGGTGCTGAACGGGTTATCGTATCCCAGTTGGTGCGCTCTCCAGGGGTTTATTTCCATGGAAAAGTGGACAAAAACGGGAAAGAGGGCTTCGGCTCCACTGTAATCCCGAACCGTGGTGCTTGGTTGGAAATGGAAACCGACGCCAAAGACATTTCTTATGTACGGATTGACCGCACTCGGAAAATTCCTTTGACTGTTTTAGTCCGGGCATTAGGTTTTGGTTCTGATGATACGATCTTCGAAATCTTCGGGGAAAGTGAATCATTGCGCAACACCATTGAAAAAGACTTGCACAAAAACGCGAGCGACTCTCGGGTTGAAGAAGGCTTGAAAGACGTTTACGAACGCTTGCGTCCCGGTGAACCAAAAACCGCTGACAGCTCTCGTAACTTGTTAAATGCGCGTTTCTTTGATCCAAAACGCTATGACTTGGCAAACGTGGGTCGTTACAAAGTCAACAAAAAATTAGACTTAAAAACTCGTTTGTTGAACTTAACCTTAGCTGAAACATTAGTTGATCCTGAAACTGGAGAAATTTTAGTTGAAAAAGGAACCGTCTTAAATCACCAAACCATGGACACCTTAGGAGAATACTTGGAAAACGGCTTGAACTCTGTAACCTACTATCCTTCTGAAGATGGTGTAGTTACCGAACCAATGACGGTCCAAGTGATTAAAGTCTTCTCACCAATGGATCCAGAACGGGAAATCAATGTGATCGGCAATGGCTATCCTGATTCTTCTGTGAAAACGGTGCGTCCAGCTGACATCATCGCTTCTATGAGTTACTTCTTGAACTTAATGGAAGGCATCGGCAATGTGGATGATATCGACCACTTAGGGAACCGCCGGATTCGTTCCGTTGGGGAATTATTGCAAAACCAATTCCGTATCGGCTTAGCTCGGATGGAACGGGTCGTTCGGGAACGGATGTCCATTCAAGATACAGAAACACTAACACCACAACAATTGATTAATATTCGTCCTGTAGTAGCAAGTATCAAAGAATTCTTTGGTTCTTCTCAGTTGTCTCAGTTCATGGACCAAACCAATCCACTAGGGGAATTAACCCACAAACGTCGTCTATCTGCCTTAGGGCCTGGTGGTTTGACGCGGGACCGTGCCGGTTATGAAGTCCGGGACGTTCACTATTCCCACTATGGTCGGATGTGTCCAATTGAAACCCCAGAAGGTCCGAATATCGGTTTGATCAACTCATTGGCCTCTTATGCGAAAGTGAATAAATATGGTTTTATCGAAACGCCATATCGCCGAGTAGACCGGTCTACTGGTCGGGTTACCGATAAGATTGATTACTTAACTGCCGATATCGAAGACCATTACGTGGTGGCCCAAGCAAATAGCCCATTGAACGAAGATGGCTCTTTTGCTGAACCATTGGTAATGGCGCGGGCAACTTCTGAAAATATCGAAGTTTCCGTAGATAAGATTGACTACATGGATGTTTCGCCTAAGCAAGTAGTTGCCGTAGCCACAGCTTGTATCCCATTCTTGGAAAACGATGACTCCAACCGGGCCTTGATGGGTGCTAACATGCAGCGGCAAGCAGTACCGTTGATCAACCCGAAAGCACCATGGGTTGGGACTGGTATGGAATTTAAATCTGCCCATGACTCAGGGGCTGCTTTGCTTTGTAAAAATGCTGGGGTAGTGGAATACGTAGATGCCGCTGAAGTTCGGGTGCGTCGAGAAGACGGTGCTTTGGATGTTTATGCTGTAACGAAATTCCGCCGTTCCAACTCAGGTACTAGCTACAACCAACGCCCATTGGTTACTTTAGGGGAAAAAGTCGACAAAGGAGATACTTTGGCCGATGGACCTTCTATGGAACAAGGGGAATTGGCATTAGGTCAAAACGTCTTGGTTGCCTTCATGACTTGGGAAGGGTACAACTATGAAGATGCCATCATCATGAGCCGTCGTTTGGTAAAAGATGATGTGTACACGTCTGTCCATATTGAAGAATATGAATCAGAAGCTCGAGATACAAAATTAGGACCTGAAGAAATCACTCGTGAAATTCCGAACGTCGGGGAAGATGCTTTGAAAGACTTAGACGAAATGGGGATTATCCGCATTGGTGCTGAAGTCAAAGATGGCGATCTTTTAGTCGGTAAAGTAACACCAAAAGGGGTAACGGAACTTTCTGCTGAAGAACGGTTGTTACATGCTATCTTTGGTGAAAAAGCCCGGGAAGTTCGGGATACTTCACTACGAGTTCCTCACGGCGGTGGCGGGATCGTCCATGACGTGAAGATCTTTACTCGTGAAGCTGGAGATGAATTGTCTCCTGGCGTAAATATGTTAGTACGAGTTTATATCGTGCAAAAACGTAAAATCCATGAAGGGGATAAAATGGCCGGTCGTCACGGTAATAAAGGGGTTGTTTCCCGGATTATGCCGGAAGAAGACATGCCTTACTTGCCAGATGGCACACCAGTGGATATCATGTTGAATCCATTAGGGGTACCATCACGGATGAACATCGGACAAGTACTGGAACTCCATCTAGGGATGGCTGCTCGTCAATTAGGCATCCACGTTGCCACACCAGTCTTTGATGGTGCCAACGATGAAGATGTTTGGGCAACGGTGAAAGAAGCCGGCATGGCCTCTGATGCCAAAACTATTTTGTATGATGGCCGTACCGGAGAACCATTTGATGGTCGTATCTCTGTTGGGGTTATGTACATGATTAAATTGGCCCACATGGTTGATGACAAACTCCATGCTCGTTCAATTGGACCTTACTCCTTAGTTACCCAACAACCATTGGGTGGTAAAGCTCAATTTGGTGGACAACGTTTTGGGGAAATGGAAGTTTGGGCACTGGAAGCTTACGGTGCTGCATATACCTTACAAGAAATCTTAACTTACAAGTCCGATGACGTGGTTGGTCGTGTGAAAACTTACGAAGCCATCGTCAAAGGGGAACCAATTCCAAAACCAGGTGTACCAGAATCCTTCCGGGTATTGGTGAAAGAATTGCAATCTCTAGGCTTGGATATGCGGGTCTTGGATATTGAAGATGAAGAGATCGAATTGCGGGATATGGATGATGATGATGATTTGATCACCATCGACGCTCTTGAAAAATTCGCTCAACAACGTCAATCTGCCCAAGATTTGGAACAACAAGCAAAAGAACAAGTGCAAGCAGAAAAAGAGCAAGTATTGGATGCCATCCAAGCAGTAGAAGATCGGACTGATACGGACGGCGTTGTAGATTAAAAATAGCCCACGGCAAGGGGCGACCCTTGCCTAGGTTATCCTTAATCTGACCAAGAAATGAAATGGAGGGAACCCCTTTTGATCGATGTAAATAAATTCGAAAGTATGCAAATAGGTCTGGCTTCTCCCGAAAAAATCAGAAGCTGGTCTTACGGGGAAGTTAAAAAACCGGAGACCATTAACTATCGAACATTAAAGCCAGAACGTGAAGGCTTGTTTGACGAGCGTATTTTCGGCCCTACCAAAGACTGGGAATGTGCCTGTGGAAAGTATAAACGGATTCGTTATAAAGGGATCGTCTGCGACCGTTGTGGCGTAGAAGTAACCCGCTCAAAAGTTCGTCGGGAACGGATGGGCCATATTGAATTGGCTGCACCAGTTTCTCACATTTGGTATTTTAAAGGAATCCCATCTCGTATGGGCCTTGTTTTAGATATGAGTCCTCGGGCCTTGGAAGAAGTAATTTACTTTGCTTCTTACGTGGTAATTGAACCAGGGGATACTAGTTTAGAGAAAAAACAACTGTTAACGGAACGGGAATACCGGGAAAAACGGGAACAGTATGGCAATGGCTTTAATGCTGCCATGGGTGCCGAAGCAATTAAACAATTGTTAGACAACGTGGACTTAGAAGCTGAAGTTGCCGAATTAAAAGAAGAATTGAAAACCGCTTCCGGTCAAAAACGGACTCGGGCAATCCGTCGTTTGGACATTATGGATGCCTTCCGTAAATCTGGCAACGAACCTGGCTGGATGGTGATGGATGTCATTCCAGTCATTCCTCCAGATTTGCGCCCAATGGTTCAATTAGAAGGTGGCCGTTTTGCAACTAGTGACTTAAACGATTTGTATCGTCGGGTAATCAACCGGAACAACCGTTTGAAACGTCTTTTGGACTTGAATGCACCAAATATCATCGTTCAAAATGAAAAACGGATGCTTCAAGAAGCCGTGGATGCTTTAATCGACAATGGTCGTCGGGGCCGTCCTGTAACTGGACCAGGTAACCGTCCATTGAAATCTCTTTCTCATATGCTGAAAGGGAAACAAGGGCGTTTCCGTCAAAACTTACTCGGTAAACGGGTTGACTACTCTGGTCGTTCCGTTATCGTTGTCGGTCCTTTCTTGAAGATGTACCAATGTGGTCTACCAAAAGAAATGGCCATTGAACTCTTCAAACCTTTCGTCATGAAAGAGTTAGTTCAACGGGAATTGGCTTCTAACATTAAGAACGCCAAACGCAAAATTGAACGGATGGAAGATGAAGTTTGGGATGTCTTAGAAGATGTCATTCGTGAACACCCTGTTTTACTTAACCGGGCACCTACTCTTCACCGTTTAGGGATTCAAGCCTTTGAACCAGTCTTAGTTGAAGGCCGGGCAATCCGTTTGCACCCATTGGTTTGTGAAGCCTACAATGCCGATTTCGATGGGGACCAAATGGCGGTTCACGTTCCATTAAATGAAGAAGCCCAAGCTGAAGCACGGATGCTAATGCTAGCAGCGCAAAACATCTTGAACCCTAAAGATGGAAAACCAGTTGTTACCCCATCTCAAGATATGGTCTTGGGGAACTACTACTTGACCATGGAAGAAGATGGCCGTGAAGGGGAAGGCATGCTTTTCCGAGATATGGACGAAGCAGTCACTGCATGGCGCAATGGCTACGTTCATTTACATTCACGGATTGCCGTTGATCCTAAGAAATTAGGGGACAAACCATTTACTGAAGAACAACGCTCTAAATTAATGGTTACGACAGTAGGGAAAGTCATCTTTAACTCCATTATGCCGCAAGAATTCCCTTACTTAAACGAACCAACTGACTTTAACTTGACCGTCCAAACACCAGATAAGTACTTTGTGGAAGCCGGCACTGATATTCCAGCTTTCATTAAAGAACAAGAACTAGTGGGACCATTCAAGAAGAAAAACCTAGGAAATATCATTGCGGAAGTCTTCAAACGTTTCCGGGTAACCGAAACTTCCATGATGCTTGACCGAATGAAAGACTTAGGTTATAAACACTCCACCCATGCCGGGATTACTGTGGGGATTGCCGATATCATGGTTCTTAATGAAAAACATGACATCATCGAAAATGCCCATAAACAAGTGGAAACCATTACGAAACAATTCCGTCGTGGTTTAATCACAGATGATGAACGGTATGAACGAGTAATTGCTGTCTGGAACGCTGCTAAAGACGAAATCCAACAAAAACTGATGGAATCCTTAGATGCGAAAAACCCAATCTTCATGATGTCCGATTCCGGTGCCCGGGGTAATATTTCCAACTTTACTCAGTTGGCTGGGATGCGTGGTTTGATGGCCGCACCAAATGGCCGTATCATGGAATTGCCGATCATCTCAAACTTCCGTGAAGGTTTGTCTGTCTTGGAAATGTTTATCTCTACCCACGGGGCGCGTAAAGGGATGACCGATACCGCCTTGAAGACTGCCGATTCTGGTTACTTAACCCGTCGTTTGGTTGACGTGGCTCAAGATGTTATCATCCGGGAAGAAGACTGCGGCACTGACCGTGGCTTGGAAATCTCTGCTATTAAAGAAGGTAACGAAAATATTGAATCACTGGAAGAACGGTTAGTGGGTCGTTATACTCATAAATCCGTTGTCCATCCAGAAACTGGCGCTGTGATTATCGGGAAAGATCAATTAATCACCGAAGATTTGGCTAAACAAATCATCACTGCTGGTATCGAAACAGTTTCCATTCGTTCCGTCTTCACATGTAACACCAAACACGGTGTATGTAAACATTGTTACGGTCGCAATTTGGCAACTGGTAACGAAGTGGAAGTGGGAGAAGCAGTTGGTACCATCGCTGCCCAATCCATCGGTGAACCAGGGACTCAGTTGACCATGCGTACCTTCCATACCGGAGGGGTTGCCGGGGATGATATTACCCAAGGGCTTCCTCGTGTCCAAGAAATTTTTGAAGCTCGTAATCCGAAAGGGCAAGCGGTTATCACCGAAGTTACTGGTGAAGTCATCGATATCTCTGAAGATGCGGCTACTCGTAGTAAAGAAGTTACGATTAAAGGGAAAACCGATACACGGACTTATACAGTGCCATTTACAGCTCGTATGAAAGTGGCAGAAGGGGATTACATCCATCGTGGTGCTCCACTTACTGAAGGTTCAATCGATCCGAAACAATTGCTACAAGTTCGGGACGTGCTGTCTGTTGAAAACTACTTGCTCCGTGAAGTGCAACGGGTTTACCGGATGCAAGGGGTAGAAATCGGCGACAAGCATATCGAAGTAATGGTTCGCCAAATGTTGCGTAAAGTACGGGTTATGGATCCAGGTGATTCCGAAATCTTACCAGGTACTTTATTGGATATTGCCGACTTTAAAGAACGCAATTACGATACGTTGGTTGCTGGGGGCGTACCAGCTACTTCACGCCCAGTGCTTTTAGGGATTACCAAAGCTTCCCTAGAAACCAACAGCTTCCTATCTGCAGCTTCCTTCCAAGAAACCACTCGGGTCTTGACCGATGCAGCAATTCGCGGCAAGAAAGATCCACTCCTTGGTTTGAAGGAAAATGTTATTATCGGGAAGATCATTCCAGCTGGTACTGGGATGGCTCATTACCGCAATATGGAACCAAAAGAAGTCACTGTGGCTAGTGAAAATGTCTACAGCATCTCCGACATTGAAGCACAAATGGCAGCAGAAGACGCATTGAATGAACAAAACTAATTCAATTTGAAAAGCTCGCTCCTTTTATGGGGGGCGGGCTTTTTTGTGTTTGGCTTTGATTCGTTGACACCGAGAAGGGAATTGAACAAACCCCCTCTGTTTTTGCACAATATTTCGATTTCTTGGTGAAGGTAAAAAAACAATACGTGGGCTATTCTTCTGTACATTTCTTCACAAAACGTATCTTTTGACTTTCCCGGCATTCGAACGCAAAATAGTGAATGTAATGGTTCCATACTTTAAAGGAGGTCAATTTTTATGACAGTAAAAGTAGGTATCAACGGTTTTGGACGGATTGGTCGTTTGGCATTCCGTCGTATTCAAGAGGTTTCTGACGACATTGAAGTGGTAGCAATCAATGATTTAACAAGCCCTACTATGTTGGCTCAATTGTTGCAATTTGACTCTACTCACGGCACTTATCCGGGTAAAGTAACTGCCACGGAAGATTCCATCGTAGTAGACGGAGAAGTGACTCGGGTTTATGCCGAACCTGATGCCCGTAAGATTCCTTGGGTGAAAGAAAACGGTGTGGACATCGTTTTGGAATGTACTGGTTTTTACACTTCTGAAGAAAAAGCCCAAGCTCACTTAGATGCTGGGGTTAAACGAGTGGTAATTTCGGCACCAGCTGGGGCAATGAAGACTATCGTTTATAATGTAAATGACGACACTTTGGATGCTAATGACAAGATTATTTCCGCTGGTTCTTGTACGACCAACTGTTTAGCACCAATGGCCTATTTCTTAAATAACGAATTTGGCATTGAAGTGGGAACCATGACAACTGTTCATGCTTATACTTCAACTCAAATGTTATTAGATGGCCCAGTTAAAGGTGGCAACTTACGGGCTGCGCGTTCGGCTGCGGATAACACTATTCCTCATTCCACCGGGGCCGCTAAAGCAATTGGCTTGGTTATTCCTGAATTGAATGGTAAATTGCAAGGCCATGCACAACGGGTACCAGTAGTGGATGGTTCATTGACTGAATTGGTTTCTATTTTGAAAACTAAAGTTACTGCTGATGAAGTCAACGAAGCAATTAAAAAACATACCGTGGATAACCCATCCTTTGGCTATGACGACCGGGAAATTGTTTCTGGGGATGTAATTGGGACAACAGAAGGTTCTATTTTTGACCCAACGCAAACCGAAGTGACTACAGCTGGCGATTACCAATTGGTAAAAACGGTAGCTTGGTACGACAATGAATACGGCTTTACTTGCCAAATGATCCGTCTATTGGAAAAATTTGCTAACTTATAAGCCACATCCTTATGAAAGTTCAAAAAAGCGCAACTCTTGCGGGAGCTGCGCTTTTTGGATTTATGGAAGTTAATTTAACAATAAAATCACCCACAATCCTAGAGTAAGAAAAGGGATAAAAGGGAGTTCTTTTTGGCGTGGTTTTAAAAGAGCTATCAGTAAAAAGGCGAATAAACCACTTAGGCAAGCTATCATTAAAAGAGCAGCAAACTGGCGGAGCGGTAGCCAAAAGCTCCAGGCTAGCAGCAGAAGCAAATCCCCTAGACCTAAAGCTTCTTTTAGAAAAAGCCAACAAAAAAGGCTGATTATAAGACAATAAAGACTGGTTTCCCAATAGATGAATCCTTTTTGATAGAGATAAATACCAGATAGCAAGACTGTGCCAAAATAGAAGAGTTTCGGCTCTAAAATAAAGTAGTACCAATCCACTAAAGCTAAGACAAAACTTAACAGTAACCATAAGAAGCCGTGAAGGTTAGGTAGACTAGGATAAGTTAAAAATAACATTCCGCAGCAGAGTTCAGCTGTGAAATAACTAAAGCCGAGTTCATTTTGACAATGGCGACACCGCCTCTTTTGCCAAAGAAATGAGAGGAGGGGAATCAATTCATGCCAAGAAAGAAAAGTCTTGCAAATAGGACAGTGTGATCGCGGGCGCAGGATCGACTGACCTTGGGGGATACGCTGGGCTACGAGACAGAAAAAAGAACCGAGGCAGGCGCCGATAATAAACCGCAAAATAGCCATGATCATCCCTCCTTATGCAAAAAAGTACGCAGTCTAGTAGGAAAGTGATAGTAAAAAGGTGTTTTTCTACATCAGAAATAAAATAGCTATCAGAAAATCTAGTTCGGTTAGTTAAAATGTACCGAATTACGGATAACTAAAAAAGCGATGAAATGGCGTGCCGCTTTTTATCCTCTGTTTTTTTTATCGTGAGAAAGTGCACATTATTGTACTTTTTACCGCTTTCGTACTACCATAAATATGTAAGCCAAATAGAGGAGGAATATCAGAATGAAATATGCAAAAACAAAAGAAATTTTGAACCAAGCAGTGGCTGACTTAAGCCAAATGTCCATGGTGATTCACCAAACTCATTGGTACATGCGAGGACCTGGATTCTTAACTTTACATCCAATGATGGATACTTTTATGGATGATATCAATGATCAATTAGATGAAGTTTCAGAACGTTTGATTACATTGGACGGCTCCCCTTATTCTACATTAAAAGAAATGGCTGAAAACACTAAGATTAAAGATGAAGTTGGCCGTTGGGACCGCAGCATGGAAGAACGCTTGGCTACATTGGTAGAAGATTACCGTTATTTGATTGATTTATATCAAAAAGGAATCGACGCTGCTGGCGAAGAAGAAGACAATGTAACAGAAGATATGTTCATTGAATTTAAAGGTGCCATTGAAAAACGGGTGTGGATGATTCAAGCTCATCTTGGCAAAGCACCAGAAATCGACAAATAAAAATCAATCAAACGCCCTGTCTGGCAGATGTCAGACAGGGCGTTTTTTCCGTGGTGTATATCTTTTGAATAGAAAAGATTCTTAATGAAAATTAATCGGCCAATTGTTTTTTCGCTTGTTCAATCTGCCAAGCTACTTGATCAAATCCGGTGCCTCCTAATGAGTGCCGGTTTTTTACGGCATTGACGGAATCCAGTTTTTCGTAAATATCACTTTCGATAAGTGGTGTGATGGCTTGGTATTCTTCTAAGGGGATGTCTTGAAGGTAGCGGCCTTTTTGAATTCCTTCAATTACCAATTTGCCGACGATTTCATGGGCCTCTCGAAAAGGGATTCCTTTAGAAGCCAGATAATCTGCTAGTTCTGTCGCATTGGAAAAGTCTTTTTCCGTGGACTCTTTCATGTGGGCTACGTTTACTTTCATCGTGTGGATCATGCCGGCCATGATTTCCAGACTGTGCAAAATCGTTTCCGCTGAATCAAACATGCCTTCTTTATCTTCTTGAAAGTCTTTGTTGTAAGCTAAAGGCAGACCTTTCATCACCGTTAACAAGCCAAAGAGATTGCCATAGACCCGGCCGGTTTTGCCCCGAATTAATTCAGCCATATCGGGATTTTTCTTTTGAGGCATAATGGAACTGCCGGTGGAAAACGTGTCTGTGAGTTCCACAAATTGAAATTCATGGCTGCACCAAAGAATTAACTCTTCACAAAAGCGGGACAAGTGCATCATTAAAATCGCCGCATTACTTAAAAACTCTAAAATAAAATCCCGATCGCTCACCGCATCCATACTGTTGGTATAAACGGCAGCAAAGCCCAGTTCTTTTGCGGAAAATTCCCGATCAATGGGAAAAGTCGTCCCCGCTAAGGCAGCGGCACCTAATGGAGATACATCTGTGCGCGCCAAGTTTTCCGTAAAACGGGCTTGGTCTCGGGTGAACATTTGGTAATAGGCCATTAAATGGTGGCCAAAGCTAATGGGTTGAGCGTGTTGCAAGTGGGTATAACCGGGCATCACCGTGTGGATGTTTTCTTCGGCTTGGTCCACTAAAACTTGTCGCAAAGTTGTGATTTTTTCGATTGTCTTTGCCAACGTATCTTTTAAATACAAGTGCATATCTGTGGCTACTTGATCGTTTCGACTGCGGGCAGTGTGGAGTTTACCGGCTACTGGCCCGATTTCTTTGTGCAGGTAAGTTTCGATGTTCATATGAATATCTTCATTTTCAATGGTAAATTCCAGTTCGCCTTGGTTTAACTTTTCTTCTACGGCTAGGAGGCCGTTGGTGATTTCTGTTGCTTCATCTTTAGAAATAATTCCTGTATGTCCCAGCATTTTCACATGGGCCAAACTACCCGTAATATCTTGCTGAGCCATTTTTTGATCAAAGGAAATTGACGCACCAAAGGCATCAATCCACCCTTCATTTTTTCCGTCAAAACGGCCACCCCAAAGTTTTGCCATTTTCTCACCCCATCTATTGAATTCATGTCTATTGCTACTTTTAGTATACCAATTAAAAAGAGCAGTGACAGCGAAAACTCTGCCTCTGCCCTCATTTATAAGATCCTCACGTGTGGCTCGCTGTACACATCATCAGGAAATCTCCTGTTTTATTTGACCAAATTTTGTTCTTTGACCTTTGTTTGAACCTCGGCGTGGACTTTTGATGGCAAGCCAAACAATTTAATAAAGCCCACTGCAGCATCTTGGTCAAAGGTGTCTGCCGAAGTATAAGTGGCCAAGTTTTCATTGTAAAGGCTGTTTTCTGATTTCCGACCTTCTACAATGGCATTTCCTTTAAAGAGTTTCACCCGAACCACACCATTTACATATTTTTGGGTTTCTTTTAAGAAAGCAATTAAGGCATCGGTTAGTGGATTGAACCACAATGCGTTGTAAATCACATCCGCCAATTGATTTTCAATCGTCGGTTTGAAGTGGGCTAATTCCGTCACAAAAGTTAAATCTTCCAATTCTTTATGAGCTTTCATCAACGTCATAGCACCAGGACATTCATAGACTTCCCGGGATTTAATTCCCACCAAACGATTTTCCACATGGTCAATCCGGCCGACACCGTGTTTGCCAGCGAGGAGATTTAACTCATCGATGATTTCATAAAAACTCATGGCGTCACCATTTAAAGCCACCGGCACACCGGCATCAAAAGTGATCTCCACCATATCTGGAGTGTCGGGAGTATCTTCTAATTCTGCAGTAATCGCATAGGCTCCTTTAGGTGGTGCCGCCCAAGGATCTTCTAAAATGCCACATTCACAAGCCCGGCCCCAAATATTTTGATCAATGGAGTAGGGGTTGTCTAAGTTTGCAGGAATCGGTACACCTTTTTCTGCGGCATAGGCAATTTCTTCTTCTCTGGACCATTTCCATTCCCGTACTGGGGCAATCACTTTTAAGCTGGGATCAAGAGCAGCAATGGCCACTTCAAACCGCACTTGGTCGTTGCCTTTGCCGGTACAGCCGTGAGCGACCGTGGTGGCACCCGCCGCATGGGCTACTTCCACTAATTTTTTTGCAATCAAGGGCCGCGAAAGAGCAGAGACTAAAGGATAAGATTGTTCATAAAAAGTATTACCTTGTAAGGCGATTAAGGCATATTCATTGGCAAATTCTTCCTTGCAATCTAAAGCATAGGATTCAATAGCGCCCACTTGGATCGCTTTGTCTTTGATGAACTGCATATCCCGACCTTCGCCAATATCCAAACAACAAGCCACCACATCGTAGCCTTCATCAACTAACCATTTAATCGCAACTGAGGTATCCAAACCACCGGAATAGGCTAAAACTACTTTTTCTTTCATATTTATACACCCTCGCTTTAAGTCGTTTATGATTAACTGAGCTTATAATAGCAAATATTCATGCGTTGCGCAATAGAAAAATAAATAAATATACATAAAAATCTAAAAAAACTTGAAAATATACAAAATGGAGGACTTATTCATTCTGAGTTGCATAAATTCTGATCGGCATTTAATTGTTAATTTTTATAGAAGAAAAAGACTAAAAGCACAGGAAAGAAACCTTCCTGGAAATCCACTTAGTTCTGATAAAAGCAGAAGAATTTCGTTGACTTTGCTTGTGAGACAAGGTATTATATTAAATGGTATTGTTTGCCCCACGAAGAGCCCCGGAAACTCAAGTGTATGTCAAACATTCGAAATTGAAATTGGAGGAAAAAATCTTGCGTACAACATATATGGCCAAATCTGGCGAAGTAGAACGTAAATGGTATGTCGTAGATGCAACTGATGTTCCTATGGGTCGTCTTTCTGCAGTCGTAGCATCTGTATTGCGCGGTAAAAACAAACCAACATTCACCCCTCATGTGGATACTGGTGACAATGTCATCGTAATCAATGCAGACCATGTAAAATTAACTGGTAATAAAGCAAGTGACAAAATTTACTACCGTCACTCTAACTTCCCTGGCGGATTGAAACAAATCTCAGCTGGCGAATTGCGTGCTAAAAATTCTCGTCGTCTGATCGAAAACTCTGTTAAAGGCATGCTTCCTAAAAACACTTTAGGTCGTGCTCAAGGCATGAAACTTCACGTCTACGCAGGCGCTGAACATCCACATGCAGCTCAAAAACCAGAAGTTTTGGATATCACAAACTTAATCTAATAGGAGGGAATTTCATTGGCACAAGCTCAATATATCGGCACAGGCCGTCGTAAAAATGCAGTTGCCCGGGTACGTTTGGTCCCAGGAACTGGTAAAATTACTGTTAACAACAAATCCGTTGAAGAATACATTCCCCACGCTGACTTGCGTGAAGTAATCAACCAACCATTTGCAGTTACTGAAACTAAAGGCGCATACGACGTTAACGTAAATGTTAACGGTGGTGGCTACGCTGGACAATCTGGCGCTATCCGTCATGGTATCGCTCGCGCTTTGCTACAAGTAGACCCTGACTTCCGTTTGGCTTTAAAACGCGCTGGCTTACTTACTCGTGATGCCCGCATGGTTGAACGTAAAAAACCAGGTCTTAAAAAAGCCCGTAAAGCATCTCAATTCTCTAAGCGTTAAAAACAGCTTCATATCAGTACTTTCAGGCGTTTCGCAATTCACTTTGCGAAGCGTCTTTTTTTGAGTTGACACCATTGTTGACACCATTCCGGTCTGACTCTTTTTGAGACAATTTACGATAGGCAATTTCACCAATGGGCATTTGAATCACGTTTGGTGTATTTACATAAGTTCGTGTGATGTTGGTATCGCTGTGAGTCAATGCCTCAGAAATTTGTTCCAGAGCCACACCAGCTTGTTTGGCTAAAGTTGCCCCAGTATGCCGTAACTTGTGTGGAGTCGCATGGGTAAGGTGTTTATGTCGTCGCTCAATGGACTTCATACGGTAGTTCAAATAATCTGTATGAAGCCTTTGATTGATATTCCCTTTATCATCAAAGAAGGTAAAGAGTAGCTGTTCTTCGGTTTGTTCGAATTCAAATTGAGCTAGTTCTTCTTTTTGTTGGACTTTCCACTGTTGAAGTAATTGCTTTAGCTCATTTGGAATATGGAAGATTGTCGTTTTATTCCCTTTTGTGCTTTTTTCATTGCCAAATTTATCCAAGGCTTTTCCAATCGTAATCTGGGAGGTAGTGAAATTCACGTTCTTCCATTTGATAGCGTAAGTTTCTGATTTTCGATCAGATAAAAAGAAGGTAGTTAGAAATAATACATAGTCTTGTAAAGTCAGTTGTCCACTTTCGTAATCACTTTGGACGGCAGTTAGCCATTCTTGAAGTTGTTCAAAGGAAAGGTATAAATCTTCTTCTTTCTTAGCTTCTTGTAATTGGTTTTTCTTAGTAGCATTGATTCGTTTAAGCGATTTTTCTAGTTTATTCCGTTCAATGTATTCAAGCTCTTCTGCCCAATCGAAAATAGAATTAACGTAGCTACGTAGTATTTTGAAGTTTGCGTATTCGGCAGCCTTTTGAGTCATGATTTTTAGAACAAAGGCTTTGTTTTGATTCAGATAGTTCAACGTGTATTTTCCGAACATTGGTAAGATGTGAAGTCGAAAAATATCTTTTGTATTCGTGATTGTGACAGGAGTAGGAGACTTCGTGTTTCGAGAAGTTAAGCCAGCTGTATAAGCATCAATCCAGATATCTGCATAGAAATCTTTGAACAGTGCTTCGCCACCTAATTCAAAAGCGTTCTTTTCTTTGTTTTCCCGTAGCTCTTTAATCTTGGCATAAAAATCAATTTCTGCTGCTTTTGCCTCCTTTCTAGTTTTGAAAGTTTTAGAATAAAGTTTGTTTACGCCTATCATCTCTTGGATATCTTGTGGATAGTAAAGCCGTAAACGGTAAGTCTCATTTTCTGTTTTGCTAATTGCCATAGTATTTCCCTCCGAGTTTGCGAGCCGAAATCAAATACTATATATGGAGTATAACGATGTCGGAATTATTTTGCTAGGCTTGCTAGCCATTGATCAATGGCGATACGGTCAAATCTATTAGAACCGTGGATTTGAATAAGGGGTAAGCCCTCTTTAATCCAGCCATCTAACGTATTATTGGAAACTTGTAGATAGTTACAAGTCTGCTTCTTATTCATATAGCGGTGTTGCAGGTTTTCCTGTGTCTTAATTTTTTCGATTTCAGTTGTGATTAAATCAGATAGTTGAGTAGAAATGATGCCCATCTGGTCATCACTGAGTAAAATTTTCATTTCGGTCATATTCTCACTTCCTTTGAATTTTGTGTAGGGAATAATGAATTATTTTTTTATCTTGGTATAACGAACAATGCTTTCTTGAAAATCCATCACTTGTTCTGGATTCCCATCTTCATTAACAGCACTGTAAAATATTGGACGTCTTACAAGATACTCATTGGTATAAAGCACGTCTTGATTTGTGGTATCAAAAGGTTGGTCCACGAGTTGTTTTGTGACACTAGGTATTTTGAGATTCTGAGATTTGAAGAACGCTTTTTTCTTATGCTCTTTCATATCTAAGTCCTTATCAAAATATTTACTGATATAGCGTCCACGATTTTCGATACTATCCACATCAATCTTGTTGATTTTGACAAATCCATGTCCCCAGATGGTTGTAAGGCGATTGAAGGAGATAAAAGGAAAGTCAAACAGGATAATGTGATAATGGATGGCGCCTCGTTCTTGTTTTTCCCACGTGGCAAGGTATTTTAGCTTAGATTTTTTTGTGTGATAGAGTTCGTAGTTTAGTCGTTTGATAAATTTATTAAATTCATTATTCGCATAGGCAATATCTTGAATGTTTTCTCTGAAAGTGAGGGTTAAAAATTTTGTCTGATTGTCAAAGTTCATATCTACGAGTCGAGCAATTTCAAATCGCATATTTTGATAGTGTTTTTGTTTTCGTTTTAAGCTGTCGTATTGTCCTTGAGCAGATAATTCATCATAGTTTTTTCTCTTATCAGTGATGGTGTTTTCTTCTTCATAAAGCCAAGCTAATTCTTTCTTTCGTTTTGGATTGGTTTCATCTTTGTCTGCTTTTTGTTTCGGAGTAATGATTGCTTCATAATCATAAATTTCAAGGTACGTGGGAGTTTCAATGATTTTCTGATTATAAGCCTTCAAAAATCATCACTCCTTGTTGTTTATTCAATTGTCAATGAGCCGTTTATTTTCTCTAGATGTTGTTCTATAAATCAAGTTAAGGGGAAGTCCTGCAAAGCAGTCCTTCCAGCCTATGTGTTTATTGGGCGGTCTTAACGGACAGAATCGGCTCTATGGCGCTGCCCCGCCGTTTCGTCCTAACCACCCAACAAACCCATAGGAAAATTAGTTTTGCGTAGTATTACCTTGTTTTTTCGGAATCAAAGTTGCCGAATCTGCCGTGGCCGATAAGCCATAACTGACGAATTGACCATTGGATCGTCCCCAAGGTGCAATTACTAAATTGGTAAATGTAACCATGGCTAAACCTTGTTGATTAAGCTCTTCTGGAGTAACCACGGGATGTTCGGATTTGACTTTGACACTGATTTTTTCGTAGCGGAGTTTAGGTAGGATACATTCGTAACTCCAACCTAGAATCTCTCCGTCTTTTTGCCAGCGAGTAACATTGACGACTTGGTATTCTTTTTCGAGTTTTTCTTTTGGTAAGGTAAGATCATTGATTTTAATTGGCATAATAGCCCTCCTTTTGGATATACGATATTTTATACGATTGGTTTAAAAAAATATAGATGGCCATCTACGATTCGTATTTTATACGTTTGTTTATACGAAGTCAAGAGATTTCACGAAAAATATATACGAAATTTTATACGAGTGATATAATAGGGAAAATGACGAGGAGGAAGTAATCTATGTTTGGCTTATTACAACCTGATAAAGTGAAGGTAGGACAACGAATCAAAGAAATCAAAGAGAGTATGAATCTGTCCTTTACAGAGTTGGGCAATCGCTTGGGGATAAAGAAACCAACAATCAGTTCCTATGTTCAAGGCTATGCGCTAGCTCCTGAAAGTGTCATTAATCAATTATCGAGTATTAGTGGGAAACCAGTAGGCTGGTTTTACTTTGGTGACATTGAAGAGTACATTGCGGACTATTTGCAGTTAAAAGGGCAGAACAGGGTTGTGCAAGAACATCCAGAAGTTGTGAAAGCAATCAAAGAAGAGTTTTACACCGGGGAGTTTAAAAATCCAGCCTGGGAAAATGAAGTTGGTTATCCATGTGAGGAGTTTATGGATGATTATTTTTATGAACTGCAACAAGAAGTCATTAAAGAAGAACTTCAAAAAATGGTACGTGATCAGATAAAAAATTTACCGATTGCCGACGAATTATCTAAACAGAAGAAAGATGAGGCAGTCACCATTATTACGAGTGGCATCATCGAGTATATGGATGCAGCCGGCGAATTTAATTATGAAAAAAAAGATGATATGATTAAACTGGTTAAGCAGGAAGTCGATAAGTACGATTTTGTTGCAGATAGTAATTTTGAAAATCAGTATTTAGTGGGAAAACTAATAAATATCTTGGCAGATCAACAGAAAACTGGAGAATTAATCAATCGATTGTCCGAAGAACTAACGAATAAATCTTTTTCTGGAAGATTTGGTGGAGAAGAATTGATAGAGGCTTTTGAAACATTACGTCCGGTACTAATCCGAATTTATAGTAAAACTAGCACGGACGAATTAGAGGATTGGTTCAGAAGTGAATAAAAAAGTCTGGAGGGAGCTATTTGTAGCTACCTCCAGACTTTTTTACTGACTTCAGTCAGTTTTGTGCGCAAAATAATAAAACTACGTGTTTCTGCATATGGGCAGAGTAGCTTTAGGGATAAAAAGCTTTTTTCAATATTATTTTTTTCATATCAAATTTTTTATAAGTTTACTAATAAGTAATGTATTTATATCAAATCAAAATTGATTATTTTGTTCAAAGTTTTCACTAGATATTCAGGAGATTCTTTTTGACCGCTACTAATCCATTCCTGTAAGACACCAAATAATGCATTGCTAAAAAAAGCTAAAAAGTATTTTTTTTCGAGTTCTGTTTCTATTTCAATATTGAGATGGGACAAGGTATTTTCTAACGCATTTTTCTTTACAATATCTTTTACTTGATTTTGAACTTCGGGAGATCCATGCTCAGATATTAATAATGCTAATAATTTTCCCTCGTTCGTCAGGTAATTTAACATATAAAGCATGAGCATCTCTTTTGTTATGTGGGTCTGCGATATATTTCTAAGGATATTATTTATGTGTTCCATTATTTCTAGTTGATACTTTTCTACTAAATCGTATTTATCTAAATAGTGTAAGTAAAAGCCACTACGGCTGACTTCGGCAGATTTACAAATATCTTTGACAGTTATTTGTTCAAAATTTTTTTCTTCTAAAAGTTGAATCATTGCTTTAATGATTCTTTCCTTCGTTTTGTAAAAACGAATATCTTTCTCTTTACTCATTATAATCCCCTCAACTAATCAATTTTTGCTAAGTGTCCATTAACTATCTAAAATACTTGCTGTTTTTTCAAATCATTCTATACTACGAAGAGTACTAGATAATACACATAATGTCCATTAAGAAATAAGGGGGATTTAGCATGTAGAGAGAGAAAAATTGTAGCAAATATATCAATCTTGTTTATCTAAGAAAAAGGTATTTTATATAATACGTATTTAGACATTAGAGTAATCTAGATTAAATTGATATTTTACCATTCTTGATTTTTGATGATTATAGAACATTGGATACGCATATAGTGACTACGGAATAAAGAGTAACGAGAAAGAGGGGCAAAAAGTCATGTCTATGTTGGAAATTAACCACTTAACGAAAGACTTTGGTTACAATCGAGGTGTTTTCGATATAAGTTTCAAAGTGGAAAAAGGAGAAGTATATGGATTTTTAGGTCCAAATGGTGCTGGTAAATCAACTACGATTCGCCAAATTATGGGATTTATAAAGCCGCAAAAAGGGAAAATAGTTGTGAATGGTATGGATGCATGGCGTGAGTCTGCAGAAATCCAAAAAAATTTAGGTTATCTCCCAGGTGAGATTGCGTTACCTGAAAATTTAACAGGAACACAATTTATCAAGATGATGGCAGATTTACGAGGCATCAAAGATTTTAGCCATACAAATTATTTGATAGAAAAATTTCAATTAGAACCAAAAGGAAGTTTAAAACGTATGTCACTTGGTATGAAACGTAAACTAGCTGTTGTAACAGCATTCATGCATGATCCAGATATACTGGTTTTAGATGAGCCAACAAGCGGACTTGATCCAATTATGCAGCAAGTTTTTATTGATTATATTAAAGAAGAAAAGTCCAAAGGAAAGACTATATTACTCTCTAGCCATATTTTTAAAGAAATCGATGCAACTTGTGACAAAATCTCAATGATTCGTGACGGGAAATTAATCTCAAGCTTTGTCGCGGATGATTTGCGACACAATACGGATAAAACATTTAAGTTAGAATTTGACGATAACTTGACTTACCAATCATTCTTGGAAAGTATTCACGAGAATGCCAACCTGCGTATTGTAGGAACTAAACCTAAGTTTAATCAAGTAAAGGTTTCTTACAATGATAAAGATGTTAATGAGTTTATCACTGTTGTAAGTGAATTCAAGTTGAAGTTCTGTTCTGAAATTAAGTTTACACTCGAAGATTATTTCATGAGTTTTTATGAATCAAGTAAGAGAGAGGTAAAGTAAAATGACTTTGATCGAAATTAACCATCTTACAAAAGATTATGGCTCAGAAAGAGGTATCTTTGATATAAATCTTTCGATAGAAAAAGGTCAATCTTTCGGTTTTGTAGGAACTAATGGCGCGGGAAAATCGACGACTATTCGACATTTAATGGGATTCTTAAAACCACAAAAAGGCAACGCAACAATCGACGGCTTGGACTGTTGGCATCAATCATCCGAAATTATGAAAAAGGTCGGTTATATCCCGGGAGAAATTGCCTTTCCCGATGCAAAGACGGGGGAAGCCTTTCTTAAAGGGCAAGCAGATTTATTAGGCATTAAAGATATGACCTACGCTAATAGCTTGATTGAAAAGCTACAATTAGATCCAACTGCGAATCTTAAAAGAATGTCAAAAGGAATGAAACAAAAAACGGCAATTGTCGCAGCGCTAATTGCCGAACCTGAAATTTTGATTTTTGACGAACCCACTACTGGCTTGGACCCTTTAATGCGTGAAATTTTTGTTGAAATTATTGAGGAGGAAAGAAAAAAAGGCAGAACAATTTTTATGTCGAGCCACATGTTTGACGAAGTTGAAGAACTTTGTGATCAAGTTGCATTAATAAAAGAAGGCCGTATTGTTGCTGTGAAGTCTACTGAAGATATTAAGCATAATGAGAATAAAAATTTTAAAATTGAGTTCAAATCAATTGGTGATTATGAGCGATTTGTTCAAGAAGACTTTGATTTTAAAGAAACACGTGTAGATCGTAATCAGGTTATTTTCAATTTGAATGATCATGAAGTCAATCGTTTATTTAAAACACTAAAAAATTACGATGTAAAGTTTATGAAAGAAAATAAATACACTTTGGAACAATATTTCAATAATTTATATAGCGAGGGGAATAAATAATGTTTAGTCGAGCAATTTTTAAACAAAGCTTAAAAGCCAATGTACGTATGTTTATGATGGCGACAATAATTACTAGCTTGATGATGGTCGTAATGGTTGCGGTTTTTAGTCCATCTACAATTAGTGGAGTGGGGGATGTATTAGGAAAAACCGGCTTGATTCAAAGTACTTCCTTCTTAGGTATGTTAGGGTCTACTTTTTTTGCAATACAGGGGATTTTGTTACCAATCATCTTTATAATTTTAACTGCAAATAATTTAATTGCCTCTCAAGTTGATAAAGGTTCCATGGCTTACTTATTATCCACGCCGACTAAACGAGCAACAGTTGTTAGAACCCAAGCCCTTTTTTTGATTGCCTCATTAATAATTATGGTTGGAATTATAACGGGAGTTGGGGTATTTTCAATTCATACATTTCAAAGTGATGTAGATGTAAACATGACTGATTTTTACAAAATGATGCTAGGACTGTTTCTATTGATGTTTTCAACAAGTTCGATTTCCTTCTTCTTTTCTAGTGTATTTAATCTTTCGAAAAACTCACTATTATTCGGTGGAGGGATTCCGGTAGCATTTTTCTTACTCCACTTGATGTCATCTTTTAGTCCTGACTTAGAAAAACTAAAATATCTTTCATTAAATACGTTATTCGATACTTCTGCTATAGCAAAAGGTGATAATATTCTGCCTAATTTTATCATTTTACTTATTATTGGTTGTAGCTTTTATATTGCTAGTTTGATTGTTTTTGATAAGAAAGACCTGCCTTTATAGAGGAGATGCTTGGACTAACAAAGTGTCTTTTATGCAAAGTGTCTTTTATGGCAGTATCATGAAAATAAGCATCTATAAAAATCCTCTCTATAATGTTCTGTTGATGCTGAAATTACTCATAGTATTGAATTATAAAACAAGATTTCAGCAAAAATTTTTTTAATAGTAAGTTATAAAGTGCTGTGACTTGAAGTGTTTAAAAAAGTTGATCTATTCATTCCTAAAAAATAGTAAACAAAAGAAAAAACCTTGTCAGTCGTTAATCTGAAAAGGATTTTTGGTAGGGAAAATGTTAGGAAGCCATCTTATTTTTAATGGAAATCAAGTGTTATAGCTATTGAAGGATGTTGATTTATAGGGATTACTCCTCCATATTCTGTTGGATCTTTATTCCCACTTGATGTTTTATGTGTATGAATTCAATAGTATTGAATCGGCTCGCAAGTAATTGACACCATTGCTTTCAAATAATTGGAAAGCCAATAAAATTTTTTGTGTTTCAATCTCTTTAAATCGTTGCTATTAAAGCATTATGAAGCTGTTTGAAAAAACGGTTGGGCTAACCAGGTCTTAAGAAAGCCCGTAAAGCTTCTCAATTCTCTAAACGTTAATCGTTGTTATACCAACGATTTCAAGCACTTTCCATTCAGTTGGAAGGTGCTTTTTTTATTTTGGTTACGAGTTTGGTTACGACTATTTTTTTTAACTTGTTTTTTGCCGGTAATCCTCCAAGTGCTTGACGGTTTCTTTCTGAACTTCTGGATTTACATGCCCGTAAACATTTCGTGTAATCTCTGACGTTTCCGCATGACCGACTAGAGATTTTACGATTAAATCATCCACACCATTGTTTAAAAGGTCACTGACAAAAGTATGTCGTAAGCCGTGGGGTGTTATTTTTGGAAGGTCAAATTTCTTTGAAAGGGCATCAAGTTTATTGTTAAGGTAGTCTGGATGCAAAGGTTGATTCAGTTCTCCCTTTTGAGTTGTATAAGTGAAGATAAATTGATCATCGGTTGGAAAAATATTGACTTGTTGAAGTTCATTAAATTGAACCTTTTTCCATTTTGCCAATAGATTAATAACGGAATCTGCTACTGGAATCGTTCGAAATCGATAGGAGTTTTTCATCCCTTTTACACGTTCGTATTTTCCGGTAGCTTTATTTTTCACCAATTTATGCATGAGGGAAATCGTCTTGTTTTTGAAATCAATATCTGACCAGACCAAGGGATAAATTTCTCCTTTGGCTGCCCCTAATTGATAAATCAAAGAAAGTAACGTATAGTCTCGCACCCCATATTCTTGCTTCATCAAAGTTAACACTTGTTGGATGAGTTCCTTAGAATAGTACTTTTGCTGACGTTTTTTTTCCTTTTTGTTCTTTAGGTCTGCATTTACAGGCATCTCCAACAAATCATAGGGATTCTTTTGGATATAACCTTTCACTAGGGCATAGCGTAATACTTGTTTGGTGTAGGAGACACAGTGTTTATAGTTAGCATAAGGTTTAATGCCTTTTTCCTCATTGCCAAATGCCCACAAAATTTGGGTATCTTCTAATAGGTCATAGGTAATCTTATTAATCGGAACATCCCCTAAGTAAGGAAGAATTCTCTTCTCAAAGCAAGTCTTAGTTCGATCCAAAGTAGACTGCTCATGATGTTGTGTAACGGTGTATTTCTTATCCCACCACATTTGGTAAACCTCTTTGAATGTATAAGAACCTTTCTTCTTTTTCACTTCTCCTTTCAATTTTTTTAGTTTTGCTTCTGTTTCTAAAATCTCTGCTTCATGTTTGCTGTCCGCATAAGCCACATATCGAGAAGCATCCGCCCCCATATAAACATTGACTTTATACGAGCCATTTTCCATTAGACTAATTGCCATTTCTATCTTCCTTTCAAAAATGGCATATCAGTATCACTACACACTCATCATACAGCGCCTTGCTGTGCTTTGGAATACTCCCTTAGCCATTTATCTATCTCTTCTCGCTGGAATCGTACAACACCCCAAAGATGTATCATGGGAAGTCCTGCATCAATCCATTTATCAAGCGTGTTGTTGGCGATACCTAAATACTCACAAGTCTCTTTTTTTGATAAATAGCGATTCTCTAAATGTACGGCTATTCGTGCGTTTCTCACTTCATCTACCATTAAGGTATACATATATTCTCTTAAACTCGTCTCTTGATCAGGCGAAAGTGTAATTTCAACTGCCATTGATTGATCTACCTCCGATCTAGAAGTGAAAAGAAGAAAGGTGCTATTCAGTTCTCAAAGGGCATTTCAAAAGTACTTATAAAAGTACTTTTGTTTATCGTACACCCAATTCGATAGAATGTCAATAAAATAAAGTTCGAAAATAAGTACTTTTGTATTTCGATTATTAAGAAAGTTTGATATGATTAAACTAGAAAAATATCGGAGTGATGAGGACTATGAAAGTTGATCAACAAAGAGTAGCAAAAAAAATCCGTGAAATAAGGACGGATTTAGGCTACAGTATGGCTCAGTTTGGTGAGCTAATCAGTAATTCTCCCAAAACCACAGTTAATAATTGGGAGCGAGGAATTAATCTGCCCAAAGAAGATAAACTAAAAAAAATCGCCTTATTGGGTAAGACGACGGTAGAAGAGCTATTGTATGGGACGCCAGAGGAAGTACTAACAAATTTATTGAAGGACCATTTTCAGTTACAAGTGAATCCAGCATTTCTACAACAAATGTTGGTATTCTTGAAACAGCAAAAAGTGGATGTCTATGATGAAATGACGATTATGGAGTTTCTGCAAGGAATTATGGATTCCGGTATGTTAGTGGAGAGAAATGATCCGTATCTAACGTATTCCAAAGTTGAAGGAACAGATTCTCTTTATACGGCGGCCGCGGCTAATGACCCATTGGATCCATCACCACGTTATTATGCCTATGTAGACGTTAAGAACAACCGAGTTCATTTGTTGCCTTATACATTTGCGAAGCGACAAAAATATCTATACCATAATTTTCCGGATTTAAGGAATCAAATTGAAATTGATTATTTTACACGAGCTTTTCCAATGCTAGGTGTAGACTTAACTAAGTCTAGAATTATTTACTATGGCTTTGAACGTGCGCAGGAAAAATTGAATATTGTTGAGTATAGTTATAACAGCCAGTCAAAACGATTTGAAGTTAAGAACGAAGATACTACGAATTTTATATACAAGGCTTTTAAATCTGAGGCAAGTAGAATGCAAATTTATTTTTTAAAATTGAAATAGTGCGGTTGATACGTATAATTACTTGATAAATACCATCTATTACTTTTTGAGTGATAGGTAGTATTTACATTTTTGCAGTAAAGGTTTCAAAGTAAAGTAAGAAATAAAAAGACAGAAGCGATTGACAATATATAGATGTTCATCTATATTATTCATAGACATCCATCTATGTAAAGGAGTAGAAGATATGAATTATGATGAAATATCGATAATGCTTAAGGCTCTTGCTGATCCAAAACGTTTAAAAATCATTGATATATTGTCTTGCGGTAGTTTGTGTGCCTGCGATATCTTAGATCACTTTGACTTCACTCAGCCAACTCTTTCACATCATATGAAAGTATTAGAAAAGGCTGGGATTGTCACAGTGACTAAGGATAAAATATGGCATCATTATCAATTAACGGAAAGCTTCGCCGATCAATTTATGGGTTCAATGATGCAATTGTTTTCTGATAAAGATGATTGCATTTGTAATAAACTAAATTGTAATTGTAAAGGGGAAAAAAATGATGAAAAAATTGGAGCTATTTGAACCAGCAATGTGTTGTTCAACAGGAGTCTGCGGTCCATCAGTTGATGAAGAATTACTAATGGTAACCTCAGTATTTGAAAATTTCGAAGGACTGGATTCAATTGACGCTTCTCGTCACAATTTAACCAGTGATCCAGATGCTTTTGTCAAAAATCCAACAATCTTGAAGTTGCTTCAAGAAAATGGTAATGATATTTTGCCGATAACCTTATTAGATGGAAAAATTGTCAAAGAAGGTTCTTATCCAACCTTAGAGGAATTCGGAAAGTATGGAGAGGTTCGCTTTGTAGTTCAATCAGCTAGTTCTGGTAGCTGCTGTGGAGGGAATAATGGGAGCGAAGGCTGTTGTTAATAGACCTCTTTAAAAGGGAAAGGGAGGAGATACAATGCTTCAATATATACCAAAAAAGATAGAATTAACTAAATATCTGTTTTTCACAGGTAAAGGTGGGGTTGGGAAAACGACTACGGCTTGTGCCACGGCGACATCTTTAGCGGAAGACGGCAACCAGGTTATGCTAGTCAGCACAGACCCGGCTTCAAACCTGCAAGATGTTTTCCAAACAAAATTAACAAATAAACCGACTACGGTTGACGGAATTAGCCATTTGAAAGTTGCAAATTTTGATCCAATCACAGCGGCAGAAGAATACAAAGAGAGTATTGTCGGTCCTTATCGGGGAATCTTACCAGATAGTGCACTAGTTAATATGGAAGAACAATTATCAGGCTCTTGTACAGTAGAGATTGCTGCTTTTAACGAGTTTGCGAACTTTTTAACTGATAAAGAAGTTGCAGAGCAATTTGATTATGTAATTTTTGACACCGCCCCCACTGGGCATACGCTAAGAATGCTACAATTACCTTCTGCTTGGAATAATTATCTGGATGAAAATACAACTGGAGTTTCTTGCTTGGGACAATTATCCGGATTGGGTGATAAAAAAGAGATATATGAAAAAGCAGTGGAGACACTTACAGATGCAACCCAAACATCTTTAATTTTAGTGACCAGACCGCAAAAAGCACCACTAATTGAAGCTGAACGTGCTTCCGAGGAACTATTGAAATTAGGGATTAAGAATCAATTACTAGTGGTTAACGGATTATTGAATAATCCTGATGATGTGATTTCTCAGGTAATCTACGGTGAACAACAAAGTGATCTAGAAGAAATGCCAAAGCCTTTGAGCAAATTAGAAAAGTACTATATTCCACTTCGCCCATATAACGTTGCAGGAATAGATAAGCTTCAAATTTTATTGAGTAATCAACAGCCAGCTGTTCACCAACATGAACAGGAACCGATTGAGTTTCCAACGTTAGATTTTATTGTGAGTGAGTTTATTCGAACGAATAAAAAGATTATTTTTACGATGGGAAAAGGTGGCGTTGGCAAGACAACTGTTGCTATTCAAATCGCAGAAAAATTGGCACAATCAGGTAAAAAAGTTCGTTTAGCGACAACGGATCCTGCCGATCATCTAAATCTTTTTATTTCGAATGAGTTGCCAATTTCAATCAGCCATATCGATGAAGAACAGGAACTAGAATCTTACAAAAAAGAGGTTCTTTCAAAAGCTCGTCTGACGATGAATGCGGATGATGTCGCTTATGTCGAAGAAGACCTTCGTTCACCTTGCACGCAAGAAATTGCAGTATTTAGAGCATTTGCGGAAATTGTAGATAAGTCAGAAAATGAAATTGTGGTAATAGATACCGCTCCAACAGGACACACATTGCTTCTTTTGGATTCCACGCAAAGCTATGCCAAAGAAGTTGAAAGAAGTTCTGGCGAAGTGCCATTGTCGATTCAAAAGCTATTACCAAGATTACAAAATAGCAATGAAACGGAAGTATTGATGGTTACTCTGCCTGAAACAACGCCAGTGTACGAATCGATGCGTTTAGATGAAGATTTGAATCGTGCAAAGATTGCTCATACTTGGTGGCTAGTCAATCAAAGTATGTATGCTACCGATACGTCCAATGAAGTATTAAAGGCGCGCGCTACAAATGAAATTGAGTGGATCAATAAAGTAAAAGATCTTTCAGATGGGCATTTTGCGGTAACAGAGTGGGTTCCTAACTTTGACGCAAAATTAGTTCATTAATTTTTTGACCTATATATAGATAACAATCTATATATAGGTTCATCTATTCGTTTGAGGAAAATAAATTTTTTATTCTGCTGGAGATGGAAAAATGAATCAAGTAACTAAGAAATTGTCTTTACTAGATCGATATTTGACATTATGGATTTTTATTGCAATGGCAATTGGTATAGGAATGGGGTATTTTTTTCCCAATATTCCTAAAGTAATAAATCATTTAGAAGTTGGGACGACTTCGATTCCAATTGCAATAGGTTTAATTTTGATGATGTACCCACCACTTACAAAAGTAAAATATGAAGAAATGTGGCGTGTTTTTAAGGATTGGAAGGTACTCTTACTTTCACTAGTTCAAAATTGGATTGTCGGTCCAATTATTATGTTTGTTTTAGCAGTAGTCTTTTTGCACAACTATCCAAGTTATATGGTTGGGTTAATTATGATTGGGCTTGCTCGATGTATTGCTATGGTAATCGTCTGGAGTGAGCTTGCCCAAGGAGACAACGAGTATACAGCTGGATTAGTAGCATTTAATTCTATTTTTCAAATTGTATTTTACTCATTATTTGCATATATCTTTGTCACAGTATTACCGAACTGGCTTGGTTTAGAGACACATACGATTAATATTACAATGGGAGAAATTGCCAAAAGCGTTTTTATTTATCTGGGAATCCCATTTATTGCAGGTTTTAGTTCAAGATTTATTTTGATCAAAATGAAAGGGAAAAAATGGTTTGAAACTAAGTTTATCCCTAAAATAAGCCCAATAACTTTGGTTGCATTACTATTTACAATTATCGTAATGTTTTCCGTAAAGGGTGAAAAAGTGATTGAGTTGCCATTAGATGTAGTTCGAATTGCTATCCCACTACTATTCTATTTTGTAATTATGTTTTTTGTATCATTTTTACTCTCAAAAAAAATGGGCACAAGTTATCCAATCGCGGCGTCGTTATCTTTTACGGCTGCAAGTAATAATTTTGAACTAGCGATAGCCGTAGCAGTAGGTGTATTTGGGATCAATTCGGGTGAAGCATTTGCGGCGGTTATTGGCCCCTTGGTCGAAGTTCCAGTTTTAATTGCTTTAGTGAATGTTGCTTTAAAATTTAAACAAAAATATTTTTCGAAAGAAGGCGCAAGCCATTAGGAGGAAATAAATGAGTTCAGAGAATGAAAAACAAGGATTAGGTATTTTTGAAAAATATCTGACGTTATGGGTAATTGTGTGTATGGTTATTGGGGTGCTAATTGGAAAATTTTTGCCGAGCGTTCCTGACACCTTAAGTAAGTTTGAATATTATCAGGTATCAATACCTACAGCAATTTTGATATGGTTAATGATTTATCCAATGATGTTGAAGATTGATTTCACTAGTATTGTTAGTGCAGCCAAAAAGCCTAAAGGATTAGTTGTTACCTGCGTGACAAACTGGTTAATCAAACCTTTTACAATGTATGCTATATCCGCTTTTTTCTTCTATGTGATTTTTAAGAATCTTATACCTATAGAATTAGCAAAAGAGTACGTTGCTGGTGCTGTTATATTAGGTGCTGCACCTTGTACAGCTATGGTATTTGTATGGAGTTATCTAACGAAAGGTGACGCAGCATACACTCTGGTACAAGTAGCGATCAATGATTTAATTATTTTGATTCTATTCGCACCCATTGTAGCGTTTCTACTTGGTGTGGACAATGTTGTTGTTCCAATGGGAACATTGCTATTATCTACAGTTCTTTTTGTAGTAGTGCCACTACTTCTAGGTTTCGTTACTAGAGTAATTATAATAAAAAATAAAGGTAAGTACTATTTCGAAGATGTCTTTTTAAAGAAATTTGACTCTGTTACAATCATTGGATTATTGCTAACGTTGATTATTATTTTTTCTTTTCAAGGTGAAAAAATATTAGCCAATCCAATTCATATTTTATTAATTGCAATTCCACTAACCATTCAAACGCTACTAATTTTTACTATTGCCTATGGGTGGTCAAGGTTTTGGAAGTTGCCTCATGAGATTGCCTCACCAGCTGGAATGATTGGTGCGAGCAATTTCTTTGAACTAGCGGTTGCTGTTGCGATTTCACTTTTCGGCCTACAGTCTGGCGCGACTTTAGCAACAGTTGTAGGAGTGTTAGTTGAGGTACCGATCATGTTGCTATTAGTAAAGATTTCCAACAATACTAAGTCATGGTTTGTTAAGTCAGGTGATACTAACCAAATTGAAAATCTATATGAGTAGTTGGGGTGCATAGTATGAAAATAATAATCATCGGGTCTGTTGCAGCAGGAACAAGTGTTGCTGCAAAAGCGAGAAGGAACACAGAAGAAGCGGAAATCATTCTATATGATAAAGATATCGACATCTCATATTCTGTTTGTGGAATTCCATATGCTGTTGGAGGAGAAGTTGAAAAATTCGATGAATTGACTCCACGGAATGCTGAGTGGTTCAAAAAGAGATACAACGTAGATATTCATACTTCGCATGAAGTACAACGTATTGACCATAAAAAGAAACGTATTTACGGACTAAATTTGATTACTAGAAAGTCGTTTTCAGATGATTATGATGCATTAGTATTTGCAACAGGTTCAATTTACAATACACCGGCTATATTCTCTAATAGACAATTTGAAAATGTATTTCAAATCAAAAATGTTTCCAGTGGTAAAAATATTCACAACTTTATTAAGACTAATAAAGTAGAAAAAGCTGTTATTGTAGGTGCTGGATATATTGGGTTAGAGATGGCTGAACAATTACAGAGACAAGGAATAGCTGTTTCGTTACTGCAACGAGGCAACCATCCAATGTCTCATTTAGATTGGGATATGGCTATAAGAATAGAGAACGAAGTAGCAAAACAACAGATTGATTTTAGGCCAAAAGAAACGGTTGTTGAATTAGTAGGTGAAGAACAACTAACTGCTGTTAAGACTTCAAAAGGGAATGAATTATCAGCCGATTTATTTGTATTGGCAACAGGAGTAAGGCCAAATACAGAATTGGCTCAAACCATAGGAATAGAGTTGGGCAAAACGGGAGCAATTAAAGTAGACAATAGAATGGAAACCAATTTGAAAAATGTCTATGCAGTAGGGGATGTAGCAGAAAGCTACAATCGCATTACTCAACAACCAATCTATCGTCCCTTGGCTTCGACTGCGAACAAGATGGGTAGAATTGCTGGTGACACAATTACTGGTGGCTCTTTACGATTTAAAGGAATATTAGGAACCGGTATTTTGCGCTTTTTTGATTTAGCCATTGCACAAACGGGTCTTACTGAAAAGGAAGCTCTTAAAGAAGGATTAGAAGTTGCCGTTTTATACAATATAAAACCAAATAAACCTGATTACATGGATGGCAAAGAAATGGTCATCAAAGCAATAGCAGATAAAAGCAGCGGTAGAGTTCTGGGTGCCCAAATTATCGGTTATGACGGAGTAGATAAAAGAATCGACGTGCTTGCTACGGCTATTTCCTTTGGAGCATTGGCGGAAGAACTGTTTGATTTAGATTTAGCTTATGCACCACCATTTTCAACAACCAAGGATCCCGTTCATTATACTGGAATGGCCTTAGATAACGCGGTGAAGAGAAGAGCGCCTTTGATGTCCCCGATTGAGTTAATTGAACGACAACACAGAAAAGAAAAGTTACAGATAATTGATACAAGATCCAAAAAGCAATTCGAAAAATCAAAGGTTAAAGGAGCTATTCATATTCCATTATCTGATTTGAGGACACGCTACGATGAGTTAGACAAGAATGTTTTGACAATTACGTACTGTAATAAAGGTGTTACCGGGAATGCTGCACAAAATATACTGTTAAACGAAGGATTCAAACACGTGTACAATCTTTCCGGAGGAAACAAAAATTATCAAGAAATTTATGAGAATATTGATTAAATAGTAAATTGCTGAGGTAATATAATTTATGTCTGAAGAAAAGAGAGCCGTTGCTAGATTATTTGGGATGTCACTGGCATTTATTCTAGCTAAATTACTAAATTATCCAATTAGTATTGGAATATTTATCAACTTTATTACGCTAATTTTGGTATTCTATTTATTGGCCAAAAGGAAAGAAAAACAAAGTAAGAAAAAATAAGGTCATGTGGTCAATTGACCACATGCCTTTTTACAGTATAAAAGTTAGAGCGACTTCTAATTTAAGAATTGTTTTACGAAAGGAAAAAGTATATGGAATATGCACTTGAAATAACGAATTTAAAAAAAATCTATGGAACAGGTGTTGAGGCATTACGTGGAATTGATCTCCAAGTTGAAGAGGGTGATTTCTATGCCCTTTTAGGGCCCAATGGTGCTGGGAAGTCGACAACCATTGGTATTATTACTTCTCTTGTCAATAAAACATCTGGAATGGTAAAAGTTTTCGACTACGATCTTGATAAAGACTTAGAAAGAGCAAAGCAGCAAATTGGTCTTGTACCACAAGAATTCAACTTCAATCCATTTGAGACTGTTCAACAAATTGTAGTGAATCAGGCAGGTTATTATGGTGTTCCGAGAAAAGAAGCATTGAAGCGCAGTGAGAAGTATTTGAAGCAATCAAATTTATGGGAAAAACGTAACGAACGTGCTCGGATGCTCTCTGGCGGGATGAAGCGCCGGCTGATGATCGCTCGAGCACTAATGCACGAACCAAAGCTATTAATTTTGGATGAACCAACCGCTGGGGTGGATATTGAACTGAGACGTGAAATGTGGTCCTTCTTAAAAGAATTAAACGAAAATGGAACCACTATTATCTTGACCACTCATTATTTGGAAGAAGCTGAAATGCTTTGTCGACACATAGGGATCATTCAATCAGGAGAATTGATTGAAAATACTAGTATGAAAGAACTTCTATCCAAATTACAATTTGAAACATTTATTTTAGATCTAGCACCTCATGATGCAGTTCCTAAGATAGAAGGATATACGTATTCTTTAGAAGACGATCTGACTTTATCAGTGGAAGTTGAACGAAATCAAGGAGTAAATGATATTTTTAATCAACTCAGTGATCAAGGGATGAAAGTTTTATCGATGCGGAATAAATCTAATCGTTTAGAAGAGTTATTTTTGAAAATCACCGAAGAAAAAAGATTTTTGGAGGAAACCAATGCGTGATATTTATCTTACTGCTTTAAAAAGTCTTGCTATTAAGGAAACTAACCGTTATCTACGTATTTGGGTACAAACTCTGGTGCCACCAGTTATAACGACATCGTTGTATTTTATCATTTTTGGGAAAATGATTGGTGGCCGAATTGGAGATATGGGTGGGTTCACTTATATGGAATTTATCGTACCCGGATTAATTATGATGTCAGCAATCACAAGCTCATACGCTAATGTATCTTCATCTTTTTTCTCTCAAAAGTTCCAAAAAAATATTGAAGAGCTATTAGTTGCTCCAGTACCAACACATATCATCATTTGGGGATTTGTTATTGGTGGGTTAGGACGAAGTATTCTCGTAGGATCACTTGTAACGATTATTTCCTTATTTTTTGTGCCACTTAATGTTCATTCATGGATTATTGTTATTCTCACGTTATTAATGACTGCAATATTATTTTCATTAGCTGGTTTGATAAACGGTGTTTTTGCTCAATCTTATGACGACGTATCGATCGTACCCACCTTCGTTTTACAGCCGTTAACTTATCTAGGAGGAGTATTTTATGCGATATCGATGTTGCCCCCATTCTGGCAAGGTGTTTCAAAAATAAATCCAATTGTTTATATGATCTCAGCGTTTAGATATGGATTTTTAGGAACAACCGATGTACCAATAGCTATGTCGATTACAATACTTATTTTATTTATTGTTGTTCTTTATTCTATTTGTTACTATTTAGTCGATACAGGTAGAGGGTTAAGAAGTTAATGCTTTTACAATGATATCCCATTTAAAAGCTACAAATTAACATCGAATAGTTGTTTTTTTGAAGATCAGTCACAACTGATAAAAGCAATATCAACATTTAGAGCTTTAATTGTAGCTCTTACGTAGAATTTACTCTTTTTCCTAAAAAATCTACCAGTTAAAAGAAATTGGATTATCGAAGCTCACTAAAACTTAGTTTATTTGAATTGAATTTGTGAAATACTTTTAGGGCTTTTTGTATTTGAATAGTAAAACTAATGTGATGATGAAATATAGTTTTCTCCGCCATTATTTGTTTTTCTCCGCCAAATAAGATAAAATGGCGGAGAAAAGAGGTGAATGGCGGTGAAAGAATTTGATTATCATGAGTTGAAAAAGCTCTCTCTTAGTCATGATTTGCTAAATATGCTGACCAAGATTCATGATTATAAGGGGAAACAAGAACTGTATATTGCCACAAAACCAGAGATTTTAGGCAAACTGACAGACTTGGCTTTGATTCAAAGTACAGAGGCTTCCAACAAAATTGAAGGAATTGCAACAACAGATGGCCGCTTGAAGCAAATCGTAGCGGAAAAAGTAAAACCTCGTAATCGGGATGAAGAAGAAATTGCCGGTTATCGAGATGTGTTGAAACTGATTCATGATAGTTACGAGTATATTCGCGTCGTGCCCAACGATATTTTAACGTTACACAAAAATCTATATAATTACTCGGCTAAAAGTTACAAAGGTAAGTTTAAAAGTGGCGATAATGTTATTACGGAAAAAGATTTAGATGGTAACGAGCGAGTTCGGTTTGTACCAGCGCCTGCATATTTGACACCTGATTTAATTGATGAGCTGTGCTACCAATACAATCAAGCCATTCAGAAGGCTGAGATTGATCCCTTACTGCTGATTCCTTGCTTTGTTTTAGACTTTCTCTCAATTCATCCATTTAGTGATGGAAATGGGCGGATGTCTCGTTTATTGACATTGCTGTTGCTGTACAAGTCGGGCTATTTAGTCGGCAAGTACATCAGTATTGAGATGCTGATTGAAGAATCGAAGCAAACTTACTATGAAGCGTTACAGGCGAGTTCTGTGGGATGGTTGGAAAATGAACAAGACTATACGCCGTTTGTTCGCTATCTTGTGGGAATCATTTTGCGAGCCTATGAAAACTTCTCAGAGCGTTTCGAGATTATTATCAATCAGGAGCTAACACCAGCAGAGCGGGTAGTAGAAGAACTAGAGAAGTCTTTTGAACCTCTAAGCAGAGCTGACATGGAGAACTTGTTGCCGGATATTAGCCAGCGAACGATAGAACGGGCCTTGGCTGGGCTACAAACAGAGAATAAGATTCAAAAAGTCGGGCAAGGCCGTTCGACTAAGTATCAGCTAATAAATGAATTCAAATCGTAATACGATTCACGGGCCATTAATAGAAGCACAAAATCGGTAGTTTAAAATTCAATGAGGCTAATTGAAACTTGCATAACTAAAAATATTAGCTCAATACACTATTTGAAACTCGCTAAAACCAGTGAAAACAAAGTGTGAACTTTTTTAAATTAGTTTACACTTGTCAATAAGTGCTTATTTCCTTGGTATAACAGTGTTTGTATGTAGTTTTTCGATTGTTTTTCGTGTTTTTGTACCCCCCTGTTAGATAGGGGGGGTGAAACAACACTCGCGGGCTAGCGCCCACTCGTGTTCAAGGCGAACTCTTTACGAAGGGGAATTCGCTTGAGGCGAACCCCTCCGCAAAGAGCGCCTAACATTTGGAGGATTTGTTCTTTTATCTTTGACTTTGCAACGTTAAAAAGACCACATGGGTTTACCATGCAGTTTCTTCAATGGAAAGATAAAAAAGAAGTGTAGTAGATACTGATATGCTCTGAATTTGTCGTAACCAAATTGTCTTACGTTCAAAATTGGTTACGAATCGTGGTTACGAGTGCCTAAAATCGACTGAAATCCAGTACAAATCTTGAGGCGAAAAATACTGATAAATCAGCATTTTTGATATTCATTGATTTAAAATAACACAGTTGAACTGCCAACCAGGTCTTAAAAAAGCACGTAAAGCTTCTCAATTCTCAAAACGTTAATCAATTCCTTATTGTATCAACGTTTACAAGAATTTTTTGGTTCAAGTTGGTTCAAATTATAAATTTGACAAAGAATTTAAGAGGTTTAAAGCATCAGCATCTTGCTGGTGCTTTTTTTCTGGCATCAGTTCAAGATAATAGTTCTGTGTTGTTTGAATATTGATATGACCTAAGCGTTTTGATACATAGGCAATATCAATATCTTGTGAAAATAGAAAAGAAGCATGGGTATCTCTTAGGCCGTGGAAGGTAGTTTTTGGAATATCTAGTTTTTTCAGTAATCTGGCGAGCTTAGCAGATTGTTGAAAGCCGTCAGGATCAAAAAAATATCCATTATCCTTAATCGGGACAGATTTTAGAATATCGTAGACTTCTTGGTTAATGGAAATATCTCGTCTTGAATTTTTGGTTTTTAACGAAGTATCTTCAGAAGTTGGACTAAGAGAACGTCTGACATGGACACCATATTCAAAGAGGTCTTCGGGACGCATACCTAAAAGTTCTCCGCGTCTCATACCAGTTTCTAAGGCAAGGAGTACAAGAATGTTAAATTCATTTTCTTGATGATTAATGACATAAGTACGTAGTTTCTTTAATTCGGTAATGGAAAGCGCACGGTTTCTCTTATCCAAAACTTTCCCTCGTGTTTTGACTAAATTTGCAAAATCGGTAGCAAGATAGCCACGAGCATAAGCATCACGTAATGCTGTTTTGATTTTCAATAGTACTTCATGAGTGGTTTTACGAGAATGAGTCTCCGCATACTTATCTATTTTTCGTTGTACTACAATATCGTTCAAATCCTTTAACTGTATATCACCAAATAATTTCTTCACCACTTGAGAAGTCCTTTGATAATTTTGAAAAGTCGTTTCTTTTACATCGTTTTTCTTTATGATATGAATCCAGTTTTCAAAGAAGTCAGCAAATGTTGTTGTACGCTCTGCTAATTGTTTTCCATTTCCTTTCTCCAATTCATTTTCCAAAGCCCAACGAGTTGCTTCCTTTTTAGAGCTAAATGATTTTGTCAATTTCTTATGTTGACCATGGTTATAAAGTGAAATTTGAGCTCTATATGAGTTACCACGTTTAATTATACTAGGCATTTATAACAAATCCTTTCACTGAAAGATGGTTGATAAATGCTAGTTGAATACACCGCCATTCTACATGGCGAAAAGCATCTAATCAACCATCCTACGATATTTTAGCTAGATAGAGTGCGTCTTAATAAAACTGATAAGAGAAGTGACAGTGTATCGCTCTTGTCTTCCTATCATAAAACGCTCTAACTCATCGTTTGCGCGAACGAATTTATCAAAAGATTTTGGATCAATCCCTAAAAACTGAGAAGCTTGTTCTCTAGTAAGTAGATAGGGCAATTCATAAGTAGTTATTGTATTTTTCATAGTCTATTTCCTTTCCAAAAATGTTTTTTGGCTGACACAAGGAAATGTGCTATACTCAACTTGTCTAGGGCGGAGTACGTTTATACATTTTAATGTGTAAGCTGTGCTTTGCTTTTTTTGTGTATTTTTTCTGTCTTCATATTTTGAAGACACTGGATATAAAATTCTACTTCTTCCTGATAATAATCAGGCTCAGCAATCAAATTTTCTAATATTTTTTGCTGCCGTGAACTAAGTTCCCCGCAGCTAATAATCTCGTTAATCAAATTTGAATCAAAATGATTATCTACCTCTTGAATAAATGCGAGGGTGGGAGAAACGCTGTGAATTAACCAATTCATACTTTTTTCAAAGCTTTGAGGAATTGTTTCTAAAGAAATGGTGATTGCGCCATGATTGCCAATAAAGGCTGCCCATTTTTTATCGACTTTTGCACCTGGATCATTTGGATCACGGTCATAAAAACAAATTGCGCCATTAAGTAACTCAAAGAACAGTTTGGTTAAATCATGGGTTCTTGAAATAATCTTTGCCAAGCTTTGCGCTTTCTCTTTTCGATACCGTAGTTCAAAGCGATTTTTTACTTCTGCTTCTTCTAAAGGAATTCCTCGTCTTTTGCGTTGTTCATAATCCTTCTGATAAAAACAAAAGCGACACTGACTCTTCTTTGAGCCTAAATACAAGGTCTCACCATTTGATTCATTGTTTATGATATCCGTACCGCCATGAGATTCACTCACTTGAAAAGTGGTCCACACATGGCCTAGTGTTACCTTACGCTTCAGTTCTGGAATGCTGAGACTCCCCACAAAATCATCTAAAGTAAAATCAATCCGTGTAAAGTTTCCCTGATAATCTAATACCTTACGAAAGAACTCTTGCCAGTTTGATTTTGCGGTCTTCAAACGCATGGCAAGATGTTTACAGCCTTGACCTGAAAACTCCATTACGGTTCCTTTTACCGTATCGTCAATGGAATACCGAATCGTGATTACTTGATTCCAAACATATTGCCCAATATAGCCCTTTGGTGCATAATCCAGTTCCTCAAAGCGTTCAATAGGCATGCCAATAATCTCTTCAATCAACTTTAAATGTTGATTCGAGAAAAAGTGAATGGTTAGATAATCAATCAAAACACGGTTAACTGGAATGACCGCTTCTTGCAAACTATCCAGTATAAGATTCAATTTTTCTTCACTTAATTGTCTCGTTCCTTTTTCTACCTTTGATAATAACGATCTCGAAATCCCTACTTTTTCTGCTAAATATCGCTGGGTCCACCCCCTTTCTTCTCGAGAAACTCGAATCGATTCCCCGAGATCATGTTGATTCACTTGATTCATAGAAAAACCTCCTTCTGCTATTTACTTGTCAAAGAACCTTCAGACTTATTTTAAGTACAAATGGATTGTACGCCTGTATTTATTTTAAGTCAATATATTTTGACTTTTTTTAAGTACACACGTATAATAAATTTAAGAACTTATCATGAGGAGGTTTTTTCATGGAGATAGACAAGCAAGCAGTGGGCAATCGAATTCGCCAGATTCGCCAAGAGTTAAAGTTGAGTATGGAGAAATTTGGCAAACTAATTGGTGATTTACCACGAAGCACTGTCAATAATTGGGAACGCGGGATTAACCTTCCAAAAACCGAAACCCTTCACCAAATTGCAGAAATAGGCCATGTCACCAACGAATATCTTTTGTATGGTACTCAAGAAAACCAATACATTTTAGAAATGCTTCAAAAGAAGGCAGGTAAGCTTGATCCTAAGATTGAAGGGCTAATAGTAGACGAACTGAAACAAGCCGGTCTTGTTAGTGAAAAAGAAATGGATCGGATGATTGAATTTTTTATTATAAACCTCATTCCACCAACGGAACAAGACCAATTTACTTATCAATGTATCGATGAGAAAAAGCAGCTTTACCTTGGTTCAACTAAATTTGGTAAAGAAGCTCAACTCTATTTACACCATGATAATCAAAATCACATTCTGCACATTCTGCCCTTTACCTTTTCCAACTTTAGTGTGGATCGCTTACTCGTCTATTTAGCAAATCAAGAATCCTATTCCTATTTTGGGAAACATTTGCCCAAGGAACTAGGTGAAAAAGTCATTCTTCTATACTCGATCAATCAATTGACCGGCGATGTTCGAATCGCCCCATTAGTCTATTCAAAAGAAACAGCCTCCTATCAATACACAGAAGATAATCTATACCTATTAGAACAACAATACCTCTATCTTCCATTCGCAATGGAAATCGAGAAAGAACGCCTGTTAAATGCAGCGTATCCGCAATCAAAATAAGGTGACAAGATTGATAAGCATGTGACAAAGAAAACACTGCTAGGACACTCCCAAATGGGTAGTTGTCACAGTTTCCTGTTCTTTGTTAGCCCCCTGTTAGAAAGAGGGGCTTGCCCATGCAGTCCGGCTACGCCGTCCTGCAACAGCATTAAAAAGAGGAAAGACTAGCTTATACGGCGCTGCCGTCGCTAGTCTTTCCTCTTTTTATGCTACTACTTGTCTATTTAGATTTAACTTTCATCAGTCGTAAGCCGTTCAAGGTAACTAATATAGTTGCTCCCATATCAGCTAAGATAGCAATCCATAACGTTAACCAGCCTGGAACTACAAGTAATAATGCTAATAGTTTGATTCCCAATGAGAAGGTAATATTTTGCTTAATGATTCTCAATGTTTGTCGACTTAATTTAACTATAAAGGGAAGTTTCTGTAAGTCATCACCCATTAAAGCTACATCAGCTGTTTCTAAAGCTGTATCTGTTCCAGCGCCACCCATTGCGATACCGACTGTTGAGGCAGCTAATGCTGGTGCGTCATTAATACCATCACCAACCATGGCGACTTTTCCATAGGTTTCCTTAAGTGATTTAATATAATCTAATTTATCTTGAGGCATCAAATCGCCTTTTATTTCAGTTACACCTGTTTGTTTTCCGATTGACTGAGCAGTTGTAGCATTATCACCAGTCAGCATTATCGTATGCTCGATTCCTAAATCATGTAATTTTTCAATGACTGCTTTACTTGATTCTCTTAACTCATCAGCTACTGCAATGACTGCTAAAATTTGTTTATCTGTTCCTAAGAGCATTGCTGTTTTTCCTTGTTGCTGAAGTCTTTGGTAATTTTCAATAATCTTTGAGTTATCTGTTAAGATAGATTCAAAAAGCTTTGGACTCCCTACAAGATAGGTAATCCCCTCAATGTTTCCTTGTATTCCTTTTCCAGTAATTGAAGTAAACTCGTCAACAACTACTGATTTATAAGAAATCGCTCTATTATCAGCTTCTTTTAAGATTGCTGACGCGAGAGGGTGTTGAGAATATGATTCTAATGCTGTAATAATTGAGAAATATTTCTCTTCGTCTTTTGAATCAACTGTAGTGAAATCTGTTACCGTTGGTGTTCCTTTAGTCAATGTTCCTGTTTTGTCAAAGGCAATCGCCTTGAGGCCACCAATTTCTTCAAGATAAATACCGCCTTTTACCAAAACACCATTTTTAGCAGAGTTTCCAATTGCTGAAACGATAGACACAGGTGTTGAGATTACTAAAGAACAAGGACAGCCAACAACTAATAAAGAGAGCCCTTGATACAACCAAGTATTCCAATCTCCGTTAAAAAATAATGGGGGAACGATGACGATTAATGCGGCAATCACCATAATGGTGGGTGTATAATATTTCGCAAATTTATCGACAAATGCTTGAGCAGGTGCTCGTTCACCTTGTGCTTCTTCAACTAGGTGAATAATTTTGGCAATTGTCGTGTCGTTCACATGCTTTGTAACTTTGACTTCAAGTGCACCTTCTTCATTAATCGTTCCTGCAAAGATATCATCATTAATATTTTTTTCAATAGGGACAGATTCACCGGTAATCGCAGCCTGATTTACTGAGGAATGGCCTTTAATGACTTGACCATCCATAGCAATTTTTTGTCCAGGCTTAATGATCATAATATCGCCTACTTCGATTTTTGAAACATTAATCATTTGTTCAACATTATTTCTTCTAATTAATGCTTCTTTCGGAGCAATATCCATTAGGGAACGTATTGATTGTCTTGCTTTATCCATTGAAAACCGTTCTAAAGCTTCGCTAATTGCAAATAAGATAACAACGATTGAGCCCTCAGTCCACTCGCCAATAATTGCAGCACCAATGATTGCAATTGTCATAAGAGATTCCATTGAGAAATTCAATTTTAATAGGTCTGAAAATCCTTCTTTAAACAAACTAAATCCGCCGATAATAATCGCTAGTATAAATAATCCTTCTGTTAATAGCGCATCTTCACCGTTAACTACTTGAGATCCTAATGCCAAAATAATTAAAAACAGTGAAACCAATAGGTTCCAGTTTCTTTTCACAAAAGGCTCTTTTGTTTCAATGCGAGGTTCTGTATCATGTTCGGACTGAACTTTAAGATTCTCAAAAGCTCCTGCAGCTTCAATTTCCGCAATAGTCGCTTCGCCTTCGATAGAGATTTTTCCGGCACCGAAATTTACTTTTGCATCGGTAACTTTTGGTATTTGAGAAACATTTTTTTCGAATTTTGCCGCACAATTCGTACAGCTCAATCCTTCAACCCGATAGACTTGTTTTTTTTCACTCATACTAGCACCTCATCTTCTAAATACAGTTTGGAATTTAGTAGTTGGACAAATTTATCATTCTTGATAGAGTAATAAACCAATTTCCCTACTTTCCGACTCACAACAATTCCATTTTTTTTCAATGATAATAAATGGTGTGAGGTTGTTGCCACGGTTGCCTCGATAGTTGCTGCGATATCACATACACATAATTCATCCTCATAACTTAGGGCGTAGATAATTTTTAAGCGATTCTCATCAGCTAAAATTTTGAAGACACTTTTTAAGCTCGAAATATCCTCAGTTTGTAACTTTTCTTTTCCTAGTAAAACTTTATCTTCATGAACACATGAGATTTCACAAATTTCGTTTTTCATACAGCTCCTCCTTTATTCTAATGGATATTTGAATGTAGTGTATCATAGATTAATAGAATAATCAAATTTTAATTTGAATATGTGAGGAGTTATATAGATTGTATGGATGCATCTATATAAGTAGTGATTTTCAAATTAGATTGAATCGAATGCAAATAATAAACTAATTAATTTGAACTGAAAGACAGAAGCATTTGACAAAACATAGATGATTATCTATATTTTTACATAAGCGCCGGCAGTTGGCATCTTAGTTGAAGTGCCAGTCATGTTACTGTTAGTTAAAATATCTAATCGCACAAAAAAATTGGTTCATTCAAAATCCATCAGAATTGTCTGATATCGGAGGAAATAATAATGAGAAAAATTTACTTTTTATGTACAGGCAATTCTTGTCGTAGTCAAATTGCAGAAGGCTATGGGAAAGCGATTTTGCCAACAGATGAATTTGAAATTAAAAGCGCCGGCATTGAACAACATGGGTTAAATCCTAGAGCCGTTCAAGTAATGGCTGAGGAAGGGATAGATATCTCTACGCAAACATCTGATTTGATCGATATGGATTATTTTAATCAAGCAGACCTAATTATTACGCTATGTGGCGATGCCAAAGATAAATGTCCAGTAATTCCAAAAGGGATTAAGCATGTTCATTGGGATTTGGAAGATCCAGCCAAAGCAACTGGAACAGAAGAAGAAATCATTAATAAATTCAGAGAAATTAGAGATGATATAAAAAGTCGTGTAGCGAATTTGCTAGATTAAGTAGCAACTGTCATCTATCTCGGTAAAAGATAAAAAGACGTAAAATGTCCTTTTGATAAATTGGAAAATTAAAGTAAAAGCCGTGCGAAGTGAAACATAAATCTTCGATGGCTCTTACTATTTTAAGAGAAAAGGATCTGCTTTTGGCGTAAAATTGGATTTATCTATCTGACATACTGACGAGTATTTTTTGACCCTATATTTGACCTTCTCAATCACATTTAAGTAGGTGTGACCGGCTTATACAATTATTCGAGAATCTAGTAGCTTAGCTAATTCTGGCCTTGAAACCCCTATTAGACAGCTATCCAGCCATCAATACGGTCTCAAATAAATAAGAGGGGAGGAATAACTCTAAAAAAGATTGATAAACTAGTAAGAAAATTGTATTCAACTACCATTCATCTTTGGTTCAAATTGGTTCAAGTAATATCAATATTAATCCTATTTTATCCATATCAAACTGTTTTTTAGATGTTTGTAATGTTGATATAATTGGATTTCTATTGATAGAAGTACTTGTAATAAGTACGAGTCACATCTCAAAACGTTAAAAACAGCTTCATATCAGTACTTTCAGGCGTTTCGCAATTCATTTTGCGAAGCGTCTTTTTTTGAGTTGACACCATTTTTGTCTGACTCTTTTTGAGACAATTTACGATAGGCAATTTCACCAATAGGCATTTGAATCACATTTGGTGTATTTACATAAGTTCTTGTGATGTTGGTATCGCTGTGAATTTTCGAGATTCTTATCTAATTGAAAATTGGCTGTGCGAATTTTCTCCGTCATTATGTAATTTTCACCGCCAAAATAGTAAAAATGGCGGTGAAAAACGGATGAGGAAAAAATGATTTTCAAAACAGCAGCAATTATTTTATATTGAGCGATTGTATTTGCTAATTGAAAGCAATTATGATGCTGGAGATTTTCAAGGCCAATCCTAAGAAATCTCATACTTTTTCACAGGATTTGCAACCAACAAGAAAATAAGTGATATACTTATCGAGAAGCTGCTGAGTATGAAAAGCGGCCTGGACAAGTGAGGGAAGAATGTGACAGAAAAGAAGCTTTATGGTTCGGTGTTATTGAAGGCTGCGGAGATTCTTGATGCCTTAGCAAAAAAGGGTGGACAAACCATTCAGTTATTATCCAAGGAGACGGGAATTTCGCCTTCTAATCTATCAAAAATTTTGGAAACTTTGATGCATATCGGATATGTAATACGTGATCAGAATAAGCTGTATTACTTAGGATCAAAATTTATGAAGTATCATACGCAAAATATTGAAGCCCAACGATTATTAGCCGTTGCGCGCCCTTATTTAGAAGAATTGCGCGAATCAGTGGATGAAACGATTCATCTCTCTGTTTTAGAAAATGATAAAATGGTTTATATTGATAAATTAGAACCTCAAAATAAGGGGATTTATATGACCTCTCAAGTAGGCCTAGCGCGGTCATTGTATAGTTCAGGAATGGGTAAAGCGGTATTGAGTAGCTTTAGTGAAGAGCAATTGACTGACTACTTAGCCAAAACCGAGCTAGTATCCCTAGCGAAAAATACGATAACGACACCTGAGGCATTGCGTCGTGATTTAGTGGCGATTCGTGAAAGAGGATATGCTATTGATGATGAGGAGCAAGAAAATGATGGCTACTGTATAGCGGTTAAATTAGAAGCCAATGATCGAGTCATTGGGGCTATGAGTGTCAGTTTTCCTAAGTTTCGTTATACTCCTGCTTTTGAGGAAGAAGTAGTAACCAAGATTCAAAAAACTAAAACCGCAATTGAACATTGTCTACAATCAGAAAGTGTATGATAACCTGTAATGGCCACAAAGCCGATTAGTCCAACTTTTAGGACTAACCGGCTTTTTTTGTTCTTTTAAAAGTTCGTATGCTCAAAAATAACACTAGGGCATAGTAAGTTTGAAAATACTTACAATAAATTCTAAAAAAGACTTGTTTTTTGCGATGTATCCGCTTATAATCACAAATGAAAAATGTTTATTTGGAAAATATATATTCCAAATAGGAAAAGAGGAAGAGTTTATGTCAGAGTTTACATTAGATGCGTTTAAGCTAGATGGCAAAGTTGCGTTAGTCACAGGGGCTTCATACGGGATTGGATTTGCAATTGCATCTTCATTAGCCAAAGCAGGAGCTAAAATCGTATTCAACGATTTAAAACAAGAATTGGTGGATAAAGCAGTTGCCGACTATGCAGAAGCTGGGATTGAAGCAAAAGGTTATGTATGCGATGTTACCAATGAAGCAGAAGTCAAACAATTAATTGATACCATTGAAAAAGAAGTCGGTACGGTGGATATCTTAGTGAACAATGCTGGGATTATTAAACGAATTCCAATGTTAGAAATGTCTGCTGCTGATTTCCGTCAAGTTGTTGATGTTGATTTAAATGCGCCATTTATTGTGGCTAAAGCAGTAATTCCTGGCATGATTGCAAAAGGTCATGGGAAAATCATCAATATCTGTTCTATGATGAGTGAATTAGGGCGGGAGACAGTTTCCGCTTATGCCGCAGCTAAAGGCGGTTTGAAGATGTTAACTCGGAATATTTGCTCTGAATTTGGGGAAGCAAATATTCAATGTAATGGGATTGGGCCTGGATATATTGCTACACCTCAAACAGCGCCATTACGAGAACTTCAAGCAGATGGCAGCCGTCATCCATTTGACCAATTTATTATTTCCAAAACACCAGCAGCTCGTTGGGGTACGACAGAAGACTTACAAGGACCAGCAGTCTTCTTGGCATCAGATGCTTCTAACTTTGTCAATGGCCATGTATTGTATGTAGATGGCGGGATTTTGGCTTATATTGGCAAGCAACCATAAAAAATTGTGAATACAAAGAATACAAGGCTGGTTCGGCCAGCCTTGCTTTCTATTATTGATTGTGAAATTTGTAATTTATAACTTAGCAAATAAGGAGGAACACAAAAATGGCAGTGATTAATTACATCATGAGCTTAGGTGCAAGCGTGATGATGCCGATTATTTTTACTATTTTTGGAATTATTTTAGGATTAGGGGTTTCAAAATCATTACGAGCCGGTATTTCAGTGGGAATCGGTTTTGTTGGTTTGAGCGTGATTACGAAATTATTAGCAGATAACTTAGGACCAGCCGTTAATAAAATGGTTTCTTTATATGGCTTAGATTTGAAAACGCTAGATATTGGTTGGCCGGCAGCTGCTGCAGTGGCTTACGGAACTGAAGTTGGTGCGATTGTAATTCCTTTAGGTTTATTGGTCAATATTATTATGTTGCTTACTAAAACTACCAATACTGTCAACATCGACTTGTGGAACTATTGGCATTTTGCCTTTGTTGGATCGATTGTTTCGATTGCAACGGATAGCTTCTTGTGGGGCTTATTCGCTGTTGTGGTGACGGTAGCTGTGACTTTGATTGGTGCTGACCGTTCTCAAAAAAAAGTGGAAGCTTTTTATGGGGAAGATTTGCAAGGAATATCCATACCTCAAGCATTCTGTGTAGGTTTTATTCCTTTTGCTATTGTTACTGACTGGATTATCGAACGCATTCCTGGTTTAAATAAAATCGATTTGGATGCTAAGAAAATGCAAGAAAAATTTGGCATCGTGGGCGAACCATTATTCCTAGGGGTTATCGTAGGGATTCTCCTTGGTTTGATTGCTCAATATTCAGTAGCGGAAATGCTTACTTTGGGAATTACCATGGCAGCCGTTATGGTTTTGATTCCAAAAATCACTGGGCTATTTATTGAAGGGTTAAATCCAATTTCTCATCGCTCACAAGAATTAATCGGCTCCAAATTAAAAGGTGGTCGTAAAATCAATATTGGGATGACGCCTGCTTTAGTAATTGGCCATCCTGTTACCCTTGTTTGCTCTTTGTTACTAGTGCCAATTATTTTGTTCTTGTCCGTTATTATCCCTGGAAATCGCTTCTTGCCATTGGCTTCTCTTTCTGGATTGATTTATATCTTCCCATTAGTTTTGCCATATACAAAAGGCAACGTCTTCCGTTCATTGATCACTGGTATTTTGACTTTGGTTTCCGGTGTATTGTTCGCGACGTCTCTTTCTACAATCTTTACCAAGGCAGTACAAATGGTAGATGGTGCCTTAATCCCTCAAGGAACTGAATCTGTCGCTTCCATCGATTTCGCTGCAAGTCCTTTCTCTTGGATTGTCTACCAATTGACTGCTAATATTGGAGCCGTTGGTGCTGGGGCTTTGGGCGTTATTGTGATTGTCTTTGCGCTATACAACCGTAAAAAAATCACCGAAGATGGCCAACAAGCTCATTCAGAACAAGAAAGTACCTCAGGCGATATGGCTTAAGATTGCTAAATAAAACAAATGAAAAAAATCCTGACAGCTTGTTTGTCAGGATTTTTTTAGATAGCGGATGATAATAACTAGGTTGTATGGGGCTTATTTGTTTCAGTGAGATAATAATATTTTCCTTGGTCGTCTACTAGTATTTGAGTTTCACTATCGAAAGCCGCTTGAATGAGTGGTATTTTGGAAGTCCTTGGCCGTTCCTCAACTAATTTTTGGATAGGCTCCGCTAGTTCTTTTTGGATTTTTGAATCAGAAAGATTAAAATTCAAACCATAGTCTAAACGTTCATCTAAAGACGAAGCCAAGCTACTTGCAAAGGCTTGTAATTTTTTGTCTAACTTGATGGGTTCTATTTTTTTGCCAAAGGGAAGAGTAGTTGTAATTCCTACCTCTGTGATTATCCCATCTTTGCTCATTTTTCTAGTTTCTGGATTTCGTTCTGTTAATTTGAATTCCTGGTTCACTTTTTCGGAATACTCTTTCATTCGATCCTTAATTTTTTTAAAACGAGTTTTGTGTGTGGTTAATAGGCTTTCAGTATAATTTTGTGAAAGATGACCTAGGCCAAAGATATACTCCAGTTCTGATGCGATATTCAATAAGTTGAGACTAGAGCAACCTACAAATTGCCATTCCTGTAAGTCTTTCACCCGCATCATTTCTTTTTCGATGCTTTCAAGTGGGGGATCAAGTAGTGTGTTGATTCTGTTATGGGCTTGATTGCTTAATTTGGCCGTTTTACTCTTAAGGTGATCTATTTTTTCTAATGTGTTGTTACGAATCGTTTCGTCCTTAAGCAACATTTCTTGGTGATCGGCAATTATTTGTAAATCATCACTTATTGTCTGCAAACTTGCTAAAATGTCACTTTTCATCATGTCTTTTATTGAGGCCATTGAATTACTTAATGTAATTAGCTCATCACTGATTTCTGACATATAGTATTGTCCGACAACAAAAGACGCTACTTGTATAGAAGCGTTCACGGTTTTTGCGACTTTTGCACTTTTAGACATAGTTGTCATTACTTGGGTTTCTTTCAATACAACTTGGCCGCCACCGACACCGCCATTTGTTGCTTTAATGCCCCCTGTGAATGCCTCAGGTACTTCTTTTGATGAAAATAGTTTATTTTTTGAGATATTTGTTACGCCAGTTGTAACTCCTTGAGAATTTTTTACTTTCTCTAAACCTACCATGAATTTATCACCATATTTGGTTGTGGCTTTGATCCCTTTTTCAAGAGTCTTTGCGATGGCTATGTTATTAAGGCCACTAAAAATATCACTTAATCCTTGTTGAAGCTGAATTTTATTATCATTAAGAAAAGTAATCAGCAAATCTTTTTGTTCCTTTTCTTGGAGTTGAAAACTTTGTAATGTTTTATTTTTAAGCTCAGCTATGATCTTTGAATCAGTTATGGGTACTAATTCATAATGATGATCCATAAATAACTCACCTTCTAATAATAATTTGCTTCATTATCGCATCTAAGAGACACTGATACAACTATTGCTTGTAAAAAAAGATTCTGGGGTACTCTATCATTTAGAAGACCGCTTAAAAGGTATCAACTACTTTTCAATACAAAGTAGTCGACGTCTTAGCTACTCTGTAATATTATGTACCTGTCAGTAAGGGGATGCGAGATTTTTAAGTTGCAGTGTCTAATCTACTAAGTAATACAATATAGAGGTGGAAAGATGAAGAATTTAACGGAAATGCTGAAGGGAATTTTGGAAGGGGTTATCTTAGAAGTCATCAGCCGAGGCGAAACCTATGGCTATGAAATCACCAAGACCTTACAGGATTTAGGCTTTGATGAGATTGTGGAAGGTACGGTTTATACTATTTTGATTCGCTTAGAGAAAAAAGGTTTGGTGACTATTGTTAAACGCAAAAGCGAGATTGGCCCTATGCGAAAATTTTATAGCTTAAATGACGCAGGGAAAAAAGAGCTGGCCTATTTCTGGGAGAAGTGGGGCTTTATCACAGAGCGATTAACACGATTAAAGGAGCAATAAGATGATAAAACGAGAATATTGGGACTTAAAATATTTGAAACAAACTAAAGAAAAATACAAGGAAGAATTGCAACGGGTAGAAAGTTTGCCGGCAGATTATCGAAGCGTCTTTCATGAGGTATCTGAGTACTTAACGGCCACTTATGGAGGCTTTGATGGGTTGGATTTAATGGAAGTTCAGTATCAGCTCATTGATTTATTAGAGGAAGCATCCGCCCAAGGAATAACTGCTGAAGCATTTGTGGGAGCAGATGTGACTGAATTTGCCAAAGACTTTGGTAAAGCTGTAGAACTACCGAATTGGATGGATCATTACTTCGATAAGCGTCAGCAAAAAATCAACAAACGGATTCAAAGAAAGTTAGGAGGCCAGTGAATTGAAACCCATTAAAAAGCTAGAACAGATGGTTCAAGATAAAAAAGAGTGGCGGGCTCAGATGACGCGAGTCAAAAAAATGCCCAAGGATTATCAAATTGTTTACAAAGAAGTAGAGAGATACTTATTTAGTTTTGCGGCAGGCACAGGGATGGATACTCTGGCAGGGGTTTATCAACTGGTGGACTTCTTGGAAGAAGGAGCGACCAATCAGATTCCGGTCTTGGACTATGTAGGAACAGATGTGGGTCAGTTTGCGGAAAATTACCGGCAATCCTTAGCCACAAAATCCTGGGTGGAAGAGGTAAAGCAGAAAACTCAGCAGAATGTGGATCGTAAATTAAAGGGTCTGAAAGAAGAAAACTAGGATAACGCCAATCATTGAAGTTGAATATGTACAAAAGACAGATCGAGAAATGTCTGTCTTAAAGGTGGGGATTTTCAAGAGCGTCGGACTCAATATTTGCCACACTAGGTTTCAATGTCGTAGCCAATTAGTATTATAAAAAAGCAAAATCTGCCGCGGGAGAATAATGGGAGATTTTGCTTTTTTGTTAGTCTTTTGGACTAGCTTAGAAGATGATTGCTGTTAAGATTTACTAGGTTTGTCTATGATCTGGTTTGTTGTGCATAAAAATCAGCTTTGATTTCAATAAAGGTTTCAAAAAGTTGTAGAAACTGAAAGAGTCGTGCCCGATTTTCAAATTCTTCGCGACTTTGAGGCAGTTCCATAGTGCGGTAAGAATCATAGACTTCGGCGATTTTGTTTAAGTTTTCTTGCCCGTCGTTTTCTTCAGCCAAATGATCGGCAGTATACAATAAAACATCTCGGATTTGTTTGGACTGTAAGGGTTCGATGGTGGTTTTTTCCAAGAGTTCAATCATATCTTTTAAGAAATTAGACTGGAGTCGGCGCATATTGAAGTAATCCAAGTAATAGCTGTCTTTAGCTAGCCAACGATTTTCCATTTGAATCTGGGCTTCTTGGCTGCTTTCTTGAATAAAACTGCGGATATTTTGGCAATTGGTCAATAGCTGGGTTTCTTTTTCGGGGTCTTCTAAAGAGTCCGCCATTTCTTCTAAGACTTTTTTAAAGAGTGTTTCAATGATTAGTTGATTTTCCTTAATCTTCTTTTCTCGGTCGGGCATGTACAGGTTAAATAATAAAGCAAAGCCGACACCGAGAATCATTAAGGCAAATTCATTGGCGATGATTTGCCAAGAGAGGTCTTGTTCAATTAAGTAGTGCGTGACTAAAACGGAACTGACCGAAATGCCTTCTGAGAGCTTAAAGTAGACGGTGGCGGGGATGAATAAGAGCAGGTAAACGCCGAAAGCCCAAGCGTTAAAGCCGATGAAAGTGAAGCAGAGATAGGCGATGGCAGTAGCCAAAGCCAATGAAGCCAAACGAGAAAGTCCGGTTATAAGGGAGGAACGCTTACTATTGGTGACGCTTAATAAAGCGATGATTCCCGCTGCTGTAGGGTAGAGTAAATGAAATGCCTCAGCTAAAAGCAAGGCCAAAGTGGCGCTTAGGGCAGTTTTGATAGTTCGTAATCCAATTCGCATACCGAGCCTCCTTGTTTACAGATTATGGTAAGCTTATCATGTTCTTCGGTCTTTGAGTATCAAAAAGCAAACTCGTGGGCATACGCCAGTTGAAACTTGTTTTAAAAAACTGCTTCATGTTATACTTTAACAAATCCATCGAGGAGGGAAAAGAGCATGACAGCATCCATGAGATTGCGTTACAACCTTTTGAATCGTTAATTGAATACTATTCAAAAGTCTAGGTAAACTCAATTTCAAGGGCGAAGTCTGTCCTTTTTTCTAATTCGCGAAATGTGGGGGTAGCTATTGGCTATGCCTTTTTTTGCGGCTTGTCCTTTGCCTAGAACAGGAAAGGAAGCTTGCTGATGGAACTAGCAGTCAAATTAAAAAATATCAAAAAAAGTTACGGAATAAAAGATGTCTTACACATTGAAGAACTTACAGTGTATCAAAATGAGCGCATTGGCATCGTAGGAAGCAATGGTTCAGGAAAGTCTACTTTGTTGCGCTTGCTAAAGGGAGAAATCCAGCCGGACAGTGGCCAAGTGCAACGAGAAATTGATTTTTTATACTATCCTCAAATTCCCCAAGCTGGGCTAATTACCCCAGCAAAAAAAGAGCTGGATGGAGAATTAATCAGTCGTTTTGGCTTAACCAAAAATACCCCCGGTTTAAGCGGTGGGGAGCAAGCGAAGTTTCGTTTGGCGGAGCTTTTGTCTGGCTATGAAATGGGGCTATTATTAGATGAGCCCACCACTCATTTAGATACTACAGGAATTCAGTTACTAGTGGAAGAGTTGCGCTATTATTATGGCACGTTGCTTTTTGTTAGCCATGATCGAACTTTCTTAAACGAACTGGCGACCAAAATTTGGGAAGTCCAAGATGGTCAAGTGACGGTTTATTCAGGAAACTATGATGTGTATCAAGAACAAAAAGCGTTGCAAGAAGCTGTCACAACTAAAGCCCAAGACCAATATCAAAAAGAAAAACAACGCTTGGAGGTAGCGGTTGCTGCCAAAAAGGCGCAAGCGGAAAAGAGCCGACAACTTTCGGCAAAAAAACGTCAAAAAAATATTCGCCCAGACCGTTTGTCTTCTTCTAAGCAAAAAGATACGGTGGAAAAAAATCTTCAAAAAACTGCCAAAGCCTTGGCGAGTCGTTTAGAGCAATTGGAAGCACCAGAATCTTCTCAACGACTGCAAAAAATCAAGTTTCCTCCTAGCAAAACAGTGGCACTACACAATAAATATCCTTTTATAGGCACCAACTTTACGTTGAAACGAGAGAAAATTTTGCTAGAACAAGTTGATTTTCAGTTTGCGCTTGGAGAGAAAATTGCCATTGTAGGGGCCAATGGCGTGGGAAAAAGTAGCTTTTTAAATGCTTTACTTGAAAACAACGAACACGTAATTCGTTCCCCTAAAGTAGTCTGCTCTATTTATCAGCAATTGTCTTATCAATTACAAGGTCCAGAGTCGGTGCTTCATTATTTAATGAAACAAACGGAATATCCGGAAAAGCTGGTGCGAAGTATCTTGCACAATCTAGGATTTAGCCCGGGGGAAGTTCACAAGCCTTTAACAGTCTTAAGTGGCGGAGAAGCCACCCGAGTAGAATTAGCCTCAGTTTTTGTGCGGCCAGCCAATGTCTTACTCTTAGATGAGCCCACAAATTTCATTGATCTGGCTACGATTGAAGCTTTGGAAAACTTGATTCAAGCTTATCCGGGGACAGTTTTGTTTACTTCCCATGACCAAGCTTTTGTGGACAAGGTGGCAACCCAAGTTTATCAAATTTGTAAGCGTCAGTTAGTTCGCATTCGGTAAAGGAAAGTTGTAGTGAAAGTTGCTTCTTTAAAAAAGATGTGCTATGAATACAAAGATGAAAAAAGGCGGTGGAAGAATGAACGCAAAAGAAAAGATGCAAGCCTTAATTGAAAAGAAACAAGGTGGCGGCAAGTCCCAACAAAAGGATACCCCTAAAAATGATCGTCGCAATATGCGCAAAGGGCCACACATCTATCAAAAATAAGTCAGTAGTAGACAACCTGGAAAAGAGTTCGGGTTGTCTTTTTTTGCATTTCTTCACGACTCTTGTACATTTTTCAACAAGCAGAAAACTCGATTGTCCAACCATGGCCTTTTATACTGAAGATTATCGAAAACAGTAAAGGATGAGCAAGCCATGGACTATCAAGTATTACTTTTTTATAACTATACTCCAATCGAAGACCCGGAAACTTTTGCAAAGGAGCACTTGGCTTTTTGTCGCTCTTTGAATTTAAAAGGCCGGATTTTAGTGGCTGGAGAAGGGATTAATGGGACATTATCTGGTGAAAAAGCGGAAACTAAAGTTTATATGGAAACTATGCTAGCAGATACTCGCTTTCAAGATACCCAATTTAAGATTGATGAGGCACAAGAGCACGCCTTTAAAAAGCTTTTTGTGCGCCCGCGAAAAGAATTGGTAGCGTTAAACCTTGAAGAAGATATCAATCCTCGTAAGCTTACGGGGACTTATCTTTCGCCCTCAGAGTTTCGTGAGCGTTTGTTTGATGAAGACACGGTGGTAGTGGATGCTAGAAATGACTACGAGTACGATTTAGGTCATTTTAAAGGAGCGATACGACCTGCGATTCACAATTTTCGCGAGTTGCCAAATTGGGTAGCCGAAAACAAAGGGTTATTGGCTGGTAAGAAAATTGTCACTTATTGTACCGGTGGTATTCGTTGCGAGAAATTCTCTGGTTGGTTGTTACAAGAAGGCTTTGAAGACGTAGCCCAACTTCACGGCGGTATTGCCACTTATGGCAAAGCTCCAGAAACCAAAGGAGAATTTTGGGAAGGGGCCATGTATGTCTTTGACGAACGGATTGCAGTAGAGATTAACCAAGTGAACAAAACTATCATCGGTAAAGACTGGTTTGACCACACCCCTTGTGAGCGCTATGTGAACTGTGGCAATCCAGAGTGCAACCGCCAAATCTTGTGTTCTGAAGCCAATCAAGAAAAATATCTAGGAGGCTGTTCGGCAGATTGTCGCCAAAGTGACCACAATCGTTATGTCAAAGAGCGCGGTTGGTCCCCAGACGAAGTAGCCAAACGCTTAGCAGCGATTGGCGAGACGATTGTGGAAAAGAGCTAAACTGATTACTTCCAAAAAGACACGGCTAGTAAAAGTCGTGTCTTTTTTGCGTAAAAAATTCCTCCTTCTATTTCGTTTTAGCATTTTTTTGTGAGAAATCCCAAAACTTGATGGTAGTCAATTTCTTCTACCAAGCCCCTCGCTATACTAAGTGTGTAGATGAGGAGGAGTTAAGATGCAAAAAACAATCATGAGTCATAAAAATCAAATTGCTTTAGTTAATGGTATTTTCGTAGTTATCGGCTTTGGTGCTCATTTTTTATTACACAATGAGCCTTTGGAGATCACCGCTTTTGTGATTGCTTCACTTTTAGGGGTCTTGCCGATTGCCATTCAGGCCTATCAAGCGTTGAAGGTTCGGGTGGTGAGTATTGATCTTTTGGTGACCATTGCTGTAATTGGGGCTTTCGCTATTCAGAATTTTGAAGAATCGGCTGTGGTGACGTTCCTCTTTTTATTTGGTGCTTATTTGGAACAACGTACGTTGAATCAAACCCGTTCAGCGATTAAAGAATTAACGGAATTAGCGCCGGAAAGTGCACTTTTACAAGTGGCAGATGGTCAATACGAAGAAGTGGATGTGGATGAAGTTGAAAAAGGGGATGTACTTTTAGTCAAAACCGGAGCCAAGGTGCCGGTGGACGGTCATGTTCTCAGCGGGGAAGGTCATATCAATGAAGCCAGCATCACCGGTGAGTCCCTACCTGTGACCAAAAAAGTAGGAAGCAATGTCTTTGCCGGTTCTATTTTAGAAAATGGCACGTTGCAAATTCAAGCAGACAAAGTAGGAGAAGATACTACCTTTGGCAAAATTATCGAATTGGTAGAAGAAGCCCAAGATTCTAAATCAGAAGCAGAGCGGTTAATTGATCGTTTTGCCAAGTATTACACGCCGATTGTCTTATTGTTAGCCATTGTGGTCTGGGCAGTTACGGGCAATTTGGAACTGGCGATTACGATTTTAGTTTTAGGCTGTCCTGGTGCGTTAGTGATTGGCGTTCCCGTATCCAATGTTTCTGGGATTGGTAATGGTGCACGTCACGGGATTTTACTAAAAGGGAGTGAAGTCATCAATCGCTTCAGCCAAGTGGATACCATGGTTTTTGACAAAACCGGCACGTTAACTGTGGGCAATCCGGAAGTGGCAGATCGTCGCTTTTATGGCAATCAGGAAGAAGCGCAAGTTCGTGCTTATCTGGGCAGTCTGGAAGCCGAGTCCGATCATCCTTTAGCCAAAGCCGTTTTAACTCATCTGGGTACTTTTGAAAAATTGCCAGTGACGGAGACAAAAGTTGTGAAAGGAGGAGGTGTGACCGCTGTAATAGAAGGCAAAACAGTGGCAGTAGGCAATCTCTCTCTTATGAAACAATCAGGTGTCCAGTTAACAAAGGAAATGTTACAAGATGCCAAAAACTTTGAAGCAAAAGGAAATTCCTTGGTGGCAGTATCTGTGGCCGATGAACTTCAGCTTCTTTTAGGAATTCGGGATCAGTTGCGCCCGGGAGTGAAACAAGTTTTGCAACAATTGAAAAACTTGGGAGTGCAAAACCTAGTGTTGCTTTCTGGAGACAATCAAGGAACCGTGGATTTAGTCGCCAAAGAATTAGGCTTAACCGAAGCTCGCGGGAATATGTTGCCCGAAGACAAGTCAGCTTATATTGGGAATTTACAAGAAAAAGGTCAAACCGTAGCCTTTGTGGGAGATGGCGTTAACGACAGTCCTTCTCTCGCTTTAGCTGATATCGGAATCGCCATGGGTGGTGGAACCGATGTAGCCATTGAAACGTCTGATGTAGTCTTAATGAACTCAGATTTTGCTCGTTTGCCTCACGCGTTAGGTTTGACTAAAGCCACCGCACGTAATATGAAAGAAAATATTGGGATTGCCATTGGAGTGGTTCTAGTATTATTAGCCAGTTTAATTTTCAGTTCTTGGATGAATATGACCATTGGCATGTTTGTTCACGAAGGCAGTATTTTAGTGGTGATTTTAAATGGCATGCGCCTATTGCGATACAAAGTCAAAGAAAGTTGAAAAACTTGATTACTGTCAATTATTTTTCCAAGTAACACCCCTATACTAAAAATGTAACAAGGAGTTGGATTATTAACAGGACGAATGCAACTTCTGAATAAAAGAAAGAAGGAATCATCATGTCAGCAGTAACTTATTTAAATGAAAACGCCGAAACCTTAGCACTATACACCACGGCCATTACCAGAGCTCATGGGAAACACCATCCAGAAGTGTTTGACGTAAAGAAAATTTACACGCAAATGACGGACAAAATCGCTGCTCAAGGAAGCCAGACAGATTTGAATTCAGATTTTGATCAATTGCGCCAAGTGACCAAAAGCTATGCCATCCCTAGTGACGCTTGCCCTACCATGACAGCAACCTACGAAATGCTGGCTCAAGCCGATCAGTTGAATCAACAATAAGGAGGAAATAACCATGGAAAAAGCAATTTTAACGTTAGAAACCTTAGCTTGCCCAACCTGTATGCAAAAGATAGAAAGTGGCGTCAAACGCATGAAGGGCGTGGAGAGTGACAGTGTGAAAGTCCTCTTTAACGCAAGCAAATTAAAAGCCAACTTTAACAGTGAAGAAACCAGCTTGGCGGCGATTCAAAAAACGGTAGAAGACCTTGGCTACCCTGTTTTAAAAGCTGTTGAAAAAGCAGTTTCCTAACTCTTTTTGGGAAATGGTGGTAGGATAATGTTGGGGGTGAAGATTGTGCCAGAAGAACATTTATGTGTTTCTTTAGTTCCTTTGTTCAATCATTTGGATTTAGAAGATCAAAAAAAGGTCAACGCTTTGACCCATCATCGGGTGCTGGCTAAAGGAGAACAAGCTTTTTCCCCTGAAGGCGAGGCCCAGTTGGTCATTGTGGCGCGAGGCAATTTGAAAGTTTACCAACTTTCTACAAGTGGCAAAGAGCAGCTCTTGCGCATTGTGGAACCTGGAGGCTATGAAGGGGAAAATCAGCTTTTTGGTGCAGCCAATACTGCAAGTTTTGGTGAGGCTTTGGTTCCCAGTGAAGTCTGTGTTTTGCGGCAAGCTGATTTTACCAAACTTTTGGAAGAGTATCCTAAAATTGCTTTGAAACTGTTGAAAATCAATGCAGAGAAAACCTTACGCATGGAACAACAAGCCCAATTTTTGGTGATGGAAAAAGTGGAGGAACGATTAGCCGCATACTTGCTGGATTTGAGCGTAGTTGCTGAAAGCCCTCAAATTACTTTGCCTATGAAGATGAAAGAACTGGCGGCCTTTTTAGGTACCACCCCAGAAACCCTTTCTCGAAAATTTAAGCTATTGGAAGATCAAAGCTTAATCCGTCGCGATAAAAAACAAATTACCGTTTTAGATCAAGAGGGATTAGAAGATATTTAGCACAAAAGGCCGGACATTTTGTCTGGCTTTTTGTGGTGCTGGATAAGTCGCTAGTTTTAAGAAAACGAAACTGTTAAAGGTTTTTATTCCATGCCAGTTTAGCGACAGCCTAGTTTCGACTCAGGACGCTAATTTGTCTATGGTGGGCTGTTCTCTTTACTTTTCATTTATTATTTCTTTACTCTTTAACCTTTTTCCCATCACAAAATCTTCAAATTTCTTGGCTATTCTATATACATACCAACAAACACCCCTAACACTTTTTCATTTTCTCCTCCCTCTCGTCGCCTGACCAGCGGCGAGTTTTTTGTTGTCAGTGATTAGTAGCAATCAATGGGCTTAAAATTAATTGAGTTTTTTTCTCATTTGTAAACTAGTGAGGAAGGAGCTTTTTAAACGGTCTTTTTTATCAGAGAGTATTCGTATTTCAATGAAAGAAAGTGGAAGTTGTTGCTTTTTGAGAAAAATTTTTTTGCTGACTGATTTAAGTTGCTTTTTTGCTTGTGTGAGAGTGCACTTTCCTTTACAGTGCAATCGGTTTTATTTTATAATCACTTTAATTAATCAGCGGATTTTCCGGTGATTAAAGGATTTTATTTTCAATTATAAGAGTTTATTCTCAATAGGAAGCGGAGGAGTAGTAGTATGTCATTAATCGGTAAAGAAGTGGAAGCATTTCAAGCTCATGCCTACCATGTAGGAGAATTTATTGAGGTTTCAGAAGAAAATTTCAAGGGGAAATGGAGCATCTTATGTTTTTATCCTGCTGATTTTACTTTTGTCTGTCCAACAGAATTAGAAGACTTGCAAGAACAATACGCAGAATTGAAACAATTAGGCGTAGAAGTGTATTCTTGCTCTACAGATACTCACTTTACCCATAAAGCATGGCATGAAACTTCTGACGCCATTGGAAAAATCGAATACATTATGATTGGCGACCCAAATCACAGCATTGCGCGCAACTTTGATGTTTTGGATGAAGAAGCCGGTGCCGCACAACGGGGTACATTTATCATCGATCCGGATGGCGTGGTACAAGCAATGGAAATCAATGCTGATGGTATCGGTCGAGATGCTAGCGTCTTGATTGATAAAATCAAAGCGGGGCAATATGTACGCAGTCATCCCGGAGAAGTTTGTCCTGCTAAATGGAAAGAAGACGGTCAAACGTTGAAACCTAGCTTCGATCTTGTGGGCAAAATCTAAGGAGAAATTATGTTAGATAACGAAACGAAAGCACAATTAGCGCAATATTTAGAGTTATTGGAAGGCGATGTCCAATTTTTAGCCAGTCTAGGTACGGATGAAAATTCTGAAAAGACTGCTGAGTTCTTAAATGAAGTGGCGGCAATGAGCGATAAAATTACCTTGGAAACCGCAAGTTTGTCTCGTACACCAAGTTTTGAAATCAATCCTGTAGGCGGTAAAAGTGGCATTACTTTTGCCGGGCTACCTTTAGGTCATGAGTTTACTTCCTTTATTTTGGCCTTGCTACAAGTAGCGGGACGTCCGCCGAAGATTGATCCAGAAGTGGCCAACCAAATTAAAGCCATTGATCGCCCGTTGCATTTTGAGACTTATGTCAGCTTGACTTGTCATAATTGTCCAGATGTCGTGCAAGCTTTGAATATCATGTCAGTATTGAATCCTTTAATCAGCCATACGATGATTGAAGGAGGAATGTACCAAGAAGAAGTGGAAGCCAAAAATGTCATGGCAGTGCCGACTGTTTTTCTAGCTGGTGAAGAATTTGCCAGTGGACGCATGACGATTGAACAATTGGTAGAAAAAGTTGCAGGACCAATGGATACGGCAGCGTTGGCTGATAAAGATATTTTTGATGTCTTAGTAGTAGGGGGCGGACCTGCAGGAGCAAGTAGCGCCATTTACGCAGCTCGTAAGGGGATTAACACCGGAATGGTAGTAGAAACCTTTGGCGGACAAGTTCTTGAAACCTTAGGCATTGAAAATATGATTGGCACACCTTATACAGAAGGTCCACAGCTCATGGCTCAAGTAGAAGAACATGTGAAAAAATATCCAGTGGACTTGATGAAAGGACAACGGGCCAAAGCCATTCGCAAAACGGATTTAATCGAAGTCGAATTAGAAAACGGCGTGACTTTGAAATCTCGTACGGCGATTCTCTCTACTGGGGCTCGCTGGCGGGCAATCAACGTCCCAGGGGAAAAAGAATTCAAGAACAAAGGAATTGCGTATTGTCCCCACTGTGATGGCCCATTGTTTGCCGGTAAAGATTTAGCGGTAATTGGTGGCGGCAATTCTGGGATTGAAGCGGCCATTGATTTGGCCACTATCGCTAAGCATGTCTATGTTTTAGAATTTTTGCCAGAATTAAAAGCTGACCAAGTTCTTCAAGACAAACTCGCTACATTGAAGAATGTGACGGTAATTACCAATGCCCAAACTGATGAAATCACCGGGCGTGACCATGTAGAAGCTTTACGCTACACCGATCGGGTTACCAATGAAAGTCACACACTAGATCTACAAGGTGTCTTTATCTTAATCGGCTTAATGCCAAATACAGAATGGTTACCTGAAGAAATTGCGAAAAACAATCGTGGTGAAATCATGGTAGACAGCCACGGTGCAACAAATGTACCAGGGATTTTTGCCGCCGGGGATTGTACCGATAGTGCCTATAAACAAATCATTATCTCCATGGGTTCCGGAGCCACGGCCGCATTAGGCGCCTTTGATTATTTGATTCGTAATTAGGTAATGGCTGAAAATCCTAACCTTAGCAATTTATTTAAAAAAATAAAAATTGGAAATAGCTGAGTAACCAACAGAAAAACAATGGTTGCTCGGCTATTTTGGTTCTATAATATTTCGTGCTGTGGGAAAATCGAAGCTTATTTTCCACTACTGCTTTTTTCAACCGATAATTGTAAAATTAAGCTAGATAACTAAAAAAGTCATCTATGTTGCACCAACTCATGATCCGGCTAAAGAAATACAAGTTGTGAGTCCTATAGCCCTGATTTGTCTGAGGAATAAGGAAAGCATACTCAATTCAAGATTAAGAAAGGTGGATATCAGACATTCTGATTGGTTGGGAAGAGAAATGGTTTTCAATACTGTAGCTGAGTATTCAATTTGTGGCTTTAAAATGAAACCATATTCTAATAAAATCATTGAACTACCATATGATAATGGAAGTCTTTTGGGTTACATAAGTAGTGATGAGGCTGAGTTTAGGTTAATTGACAAATGATAAAATGAATTAAGATAATTGATATTAAGTTATTTTATTTTGTATATATTAGGAAGGGGATTATGTTGATTTAATAGATTAATTTACTTTTTTATAATTTAATTATTAGATAAGAATTTCATTTATAAACTTTCATTAACACTAAAATAAGGAAAGTATTAAAAGCTATAGAAAAACACTTGACGAATCAAATGTAACCGGATACACTATTTGTAAAGTTGGTTTGTCTATAAAACGAACTAAACGAAAAGATTTATTTTCTGACGAAGGTTACACAAATTACTTTTGCGACATACTAGTAATTTGAATAGCAGAACTCCAAAATTATGTTTCTTTTTGAATTCGATTTTTTTAGAAAGAAGCGGAGGAATGTAGGCTCATTTTCTAGACATAATATTAAGCAAGGGAGTTGGAGCATTAGAACTGTCAAGTGACTTATTCAAAAAATAGTTATTAGTTACAGTATGGAGATGATGGTTATTTGAAAAACATTTATTAAATGGGTTCAAAAGCAAGTGCTACAGAGATAATTAGAACTATGTTTTCGTATAAAGAGTTAATTAAAACAAGCTTGCTTGCGGGGTATTATTTTTGATAATTAAATGATGCTTTGGTGTAGTAAAGGCTTAAATGAAGTATGTGTAGTTTTTATTAATAATATAGAATCTATTTAAGGAGAGAGAAGAATGAAAATACGCAAATTAGCAATGACATTAATGGCAGGATTAGGGATTTTTTCATTAGCAGCATGTGGATCAGGCGGATCTGATTCTGGAGCGGATGCAAATGGTAAAACAGTAGGTATTGCTATGCCTTCAAAAGCTCTTGAACGTTGGGAAAAAGATGGAGACTATATGGTTAGTCAATTAAAGGAAAAAGGTTACGAAACAGATATTCAATATGCTCAGGACAGTGTACCCACTCAAGTTTCCCAAATAGAAAATATGATTACTAAAGGCGTTGATGTAATTGTAATCGCTTCAATTGACGGGGAAGCGCTAACAGATGTTGTCTCTAAAGCTCAAAAAGAAGAAATTCCTGTTATTGCCTATGATCGTTTGATTATGAATGCAGAGGGTGTCGATTATTATGCAACTTTTGATAATTTTGAAGTAGGTGTTATTCAAGGGCAATATATTGTAGATAAACTAGATTTAGCAAACCAAGCAGGTCCTTTTAATATTGAATTGTTTGGTGGTGCACCTGATGATAACAATGCGCGCTTCTTTTATGATGGAGCAATGTCAATCTTGGAACCATTTATTGATGAAGGAAAATTAGTTGTAAAAAGCGGACAAACGGACTTTAACAAAATTGCAATTAAAAACTGGGATGGTGCAACGGCTCAGGCAAGAATGGATAACTTGTTAAGTGCATCTTATACTGATGAAAAAGTTGATGCTGTACTAGCTCCAAACGATGCGGTGGCGATGGGCGTAGTGTCTTCCTTAAAAGGGGTCGGTTATGGTTCGGGTGATCGACCAATGCCAGTTATTACAGGTCAAGATGCCGAAGCTGCTTCTGTTAAGTCAATTATTGCTGGTGATCAAACCATGACTGTTTTTAAAAACACGCAAGAATTAGCTGGTGTTGCTGCTACAATGGTAGATCAAATTCTCAATGACAAAAAAGTAGAAGTAAATGATACTGAAACATATGATAACAATGAAAAAGTCGTTCCAACATATTTACTTGAACCAGTATCAGTAGATAGCGACAACTACCAAGAAATATTAATTGACAGTGGTTATCTGAAAGAATCCGAAGTGAAATAGGTTGAATCGATATAGCTGAGCTAAAAATTAGCTCAGCTATATCTTAAAAGTGAGGAGATCCCAATGGCTGACTATATTTTAGAAATGGAAAATATCACTAAAGATTTCTCAGGGGTTAAAGCCCTCGATGATGTTAATTTAAAAGTTAAGCGAGGAGAAATTCATGCCTTGTGCGGAGAAAATGGTGCTGGGAAATCTACATTAATGAAAGTATTAAGTGGCGTTTATCCGGCAGGAAATTATTCTGGAAAAATTCTTTTTAATGGAGAAGAATGTCACTTTAAAGATATCAAGGACAGTGAAGCAAAAGGCATAGTAATTATTCATCAGGAACTAGCTTTGATTCCTTACTTATCAATTGCCGAAAACATATTTTTGGGTAATGAAATCTCAAAGTACGGTGTAGTTGATTTTGATATGACAATGAAAAAAGCGCAGGGATTAATGGAGGTAGTGGGGCTCTCTGAAAATCCATCCACTATTGTTTTGGATATTGGTGTTGGGAAACAACAATTAGTTGAAATTGCCAAAGCTATTTCAAAAGAAGTGAAAATTCTTATTTTGGATGAACCTACTGCGGCTTTAAATGAGGATGATAGTGAAAACTTGTTAGAGTTATTGTTAGAATTTAAACGTCAAGGGATGACTTGTATTATCATTTCCCATAAACTCAATGAAATTATGAAAGTAGCAGATCAAATAACTATTTTGAGAGATGGCAAAACAATCAGTACATTAGATAAAGAAGAGGATAAAGTTACTGAAAATGGAATTATCAAAGGGATGGTAGGTAGAGACTTAGACAATCGATATCCAGATTACACGCCGGATATTAAAGAAAAATATTTTGAAGTTTCGAATTGGAATGTTTACCATCCGGAAGATCCAGATCGCAAAGTAATCAATGATGCGAGTTTTTACATCCGAAAAGGTGAGATTGTTGGCATTGCCGGATTAATGGGCGCGGGTAGAACGGAATTAGCCATGAGTATTTTCGGAAAAAGTTATGGTAATAAAATTAGCGGCTCTATTAAGAAAGATGGTAAAGAAATCAAGGTTAATAACGTTGGGCAAGCCATTGATGCCGGATTAGCTTATGTGACGGAAGATCGCAAAGGAAATGGTCTTGTTTTGATTCAAGATATTAACCAAAATATCTCTATGGCCAGTTTAGAAAGAATATCCAAATCGACAGTTATTGATGAGAATAAAGAAATCGAAAATTCCGAATACTATAAAGAGAAAATGAGAATAAAAAGTAATAGTATTTTCCAGACGGTTGATAGTTTAAGTGGCGGAAATCAACAAAAAGTAGTTCTAGCTAAATGGATGCTTTCCCAACCAGATGTTCTTTTTTTGGATGAACCAACTAGAGGAATTGATGTCGGCGCTAAGTACGAAATCTATGCAATTATTCAAGAAATGGCTAAAGCTGGTAAAGCGATTTGCATTATTTCTTCTGAATTACCTGAGATTCTTGGAATGTGTGATCGGATTTACACCATGAATGAAGGTACAATCACTAGCGAAGTTTTAAAACAAGACGCAAATCAAGAAATACTAATGGAACACATGACAAGTAAGGTGGGAGCGTAAATGGAATTAAAACAAGAAAAAAAATTAAATAATACTCAAAAGTCAGATGGAATCCTAGGAATTCTTAAAGGGAGTTTCCAAAAATACAGTATGTATTTCTTCCTTGCGATTATCATGGTTGTCTTTCAAGTTATGACTGATGGTGTATTGCTAAAGCCACTAAATATTACTAATATTATTCTTCAAAATAGTTACATTCTTATTCTTGCAATTGGAATGGTCATTCTAATCATCTTAGGGGATATTGACTTGTCTGTTGGATCCATTGCGGCGTTTATTGGAGCACTTTCAGCAATTTTCACTATAAAAATGGGTATGTCAACACCAATCGCTATACTACTATGCTTACTGATTGGCATTGCAATCGGAGCTTTTCAAGGTTTCTGGGTCGCCTTTGTCAAGGTCCCTGCCTTTATTGCCACTCTTGCTGGAATGTTGATTTTTAGAGGTCTAACGATTGTTGTTTTAGATGGTAAATCATTGGCACCTTTTCCAACTGCTTTCCAACAAATCAGTTCTGGTTTTTTGCCCGACATTTCTAGCGGTGGCGGATTACATCTTGTTTCGTTGATTGTTGGTATCATTACTGCTTGTTTATTCATTTGGTTTTCTTTTAGAAATCGACAAAAGAAAGCATCTTACGGATTTCCAATGGAGTCAAACGCTTTATTTTTTACGAAAATGATTTTGGTTATTGCTATGCTTGGTTGGTTTACGTATATTATGGCATCTTATGAAGGTTTCCCGAATGTATTGATTATTTTGGCAGTTTTAATTATGGTCTATCGTTTTGTTACGAACAAAACAACGGTAGGGCGGTACGTTTACGCAACAGGTGGGAATGAAAAAGCGGCTGCGCTCTCTGGTATTAAAACAAAACAGATTAAATTTATCATGTTTATGAATATGGGTTTACTTTCCTCAATTGCCGGAATTATTTTCTCGGCTAGACTTAATGCTGCTACTGCAACAGCAGGTAACGGATTTGAACTAGATGCGATTGCTGCTTGTTATATTGGTGGTGCCTCTGCTTATGGTGGGGTTGGAACTGTTTTAGGAGCCATTATTGGGGGCTTAGTAATGGGAGTGCTAAATAATGGAATGTCTTTAATGGGAATTGGTGTTGACTGGCAACAAGCTATTAAAGGTATGGTATTATTACTAGCTGTGGCCTTCGATATTTACAACAAGAACAAAGGAAAATAAAATGTTGTAATTCCATATTTGAGTTCTTGAAAGGAGAATCGTAATGGATGGAAAAAGCCTCCTGCTAATTTGTGCATCAGGAATCACAACTGGTATGCTAGTAAGGAATATTCAAAAGAGCATTGACGAAAATAACTTAAATATTCATGTGTACTCTGCACCTGCAATAATTGCAAGTCAGATTATCAATGAGCAACAAATCGATGGTATCCTCATAGGTCCACAGTCAAGATATGAAATTCAGCGCTTGGAGGATTTGCTAAGCTTAAAAAAAATTCCCTTTAGATTAATCAGTCAAGAAAACTATGAAATATTAAATGGGGCTGCTGTTTTGGAAGAAGGATTAAGTCTTTTAAAAGAATAATGGCAGTATTATTGTAATTTCTTGTCGTTCCATTCAAAAAGTTTTATGGTGATAATAGAACATAGTAACTTTTTGAATGAAGAGGTGATAAAGATGGATTTATTTCAAAAATTAGGCGAAGGTGCTGGTTCTTTGGCAGGAGGTGTCATGGGTGGTGCCTTGAACTTTGCCGGGGAATTGACCCAAGCTAAGGTCTTGCAAGAAGCTGGTTCAGAAGTTTTTGCGGGAAATAAAAAAGCTGGAAAGTATGCTGGCCAAACCTTGGATGGGGTGATTGACGGCGGAATTGGCTTGATTAAAAGAGATCGCCAAAAAATGCAACAGGGGAAAGCTAAGCTGGCAGAAGTCCTTCAGATGAGCACTGAGGGGATTATCGATAGTGTTGATTTTGCCCAAGAACAGATCACCGAAGCTTACGAAGGGGGCAAAGAAATGGATGGCGCCCGCTTGGCAAAAGTGGCTCGGAATACAGGAAAAGCATTGTTGGTTTCTGGGGCAGTTTTCAGTGTCTTTCAAGTTGGCAAAGGGCTAAAAATTAAAGTCAAATAATCAAAAAAAAGACCTGTGAGAGTGGGGAAAATTGCTACTCTCACAGGTCTTTTAGTTGTTTTTTGGTGGCATGACAAAATTTGTGATACTGTCTAAAACTTGTGTTAGTCTCTTGGTGACAATATCGCGGCTTAGCAACCATAAAATTCCCAGACTTCCAATAAAGAGTAAGGCATAGTGAATCAATGGATTGGCAATTTTTTCTGTAAATTCGACTAAAGGCGCCACGAGATAGACATGGAGCAAGTAAACAGCTAAGGTTTTTTGCCCCCAAGAAGTATAGAAGTGATGCTTGCCAGTGGCTAAAGTTAAAAAGACAAAAATAAAGGCAAAACTTAAAGCATAAAAATACAAATCTGCCGGCAAAGTCTGCCACAATGGCAAGTCCATTAAAGCGTAAGCCCGATCGCCCCAGAGAATCTCTGCAGGTAAGTCAAGTTTAACCCACAATGCGGCAGTAACCAGTCCTAAAAGTACCACCCCAATGCTAATCAGTTTACGATAAGGCCAGTGGCGAATCTTTTCAATGTGGGCCGGAGTGCAAAAATAACCGGCTAAGAAGAAAGGTAAAAAGCCAAAGGTTCGGGCCATGGCCATATAAGTGCCGAACTCCGTTAAAAAACCGGAAAGGGCGCCTACTATGAGACTCACAATAAAGATGTGGCGGATTTTAACCAAATCAGGCAGCAGCAAGCGCCAGCCAAACATGCAGTAAAGATACCAAAGAGTCCAACCGGGATTTAAAATCAAGATTTGATCGATTTTGCCAATGGCGAGCATGATGATACTTAAAATCAAATTTAACAAGAGATAAGGCAAAAGAAACTGGCGTACCGCTTGTTCTCGACCTCTTTGAAGGTTTTTGGAAAAGTAGCCGGAGATAAAGATAAACACCGGCATATGAAAAAAATAAATGAAGACATACAAAAATTGTGCCGGCGGAAAGCTTAAGCGAAAATATTCTAAAGCGTGCCCGAAGACCACTAAGAAAATTAACAAGCCTCGCATATTATCGAAGGCTAAATCACGACTTTGTTTTGAAATAATAGACACTTCCAGTTCAAGTAAGGTATGCTTGGCATAATAGATAAAACCATCATACCATGTTTTATTAAGAATAAAATAGGGAGGACTGAGCAGATGCGTTTTTCGGCAAATTTTGTCAAACAAGTTTTTAAAGTAATCAATATGAAAAAAATCGTGGGTGCAAATATGGTCACTCCTCCTAAACGGCGAGAAATCACGCTACGCCAGTTAAAGCGCAGTGATTTACCTCAACGAAAAGAGATGATTGAAGACTCGCCACTAATCACTCTTTTTCCTGAACATCCCACTAACCGGCATGTTTTTTATCTCCACGGTGGAGGTTATGCTTTGGAAGCCTCTCCTTTTCATAAAGAGATTCAGGCGGGGATGGTGGCCACAGGATTAAAAGTCAGTTATTTTGATTATCCGCTGGCTCCGGAAAATACAGCAGAAATTACTTTAAGCCGAACCTTGGCGGCATTTTCTCGCTTGAGTTTTTTGTATCCAGATGACCGCTTTTACTTTTTTGGAGATTCTGCTGGTGGCGGCTTAGCCTTAAGCGTGGCACAACAGCTAAAAGCGATGGATCATCCTCATCGTCCATTAAAACTAGCCTTGGTTTCTCCTTGGTTGGATTTGACTTTGGAAGATCCCCGGGTGGCGTTATTACAAGCACAAGATGTATTATTGGAACGCAATCGCCTAAAAGAAGCGGCGAAAAATTATGCGGGGAATTTGTCTTTAACAGATCCTAGAGTGTCTCCTTTATTTGGTGATTTAAGTTATTTAGGGGAACTTTTTGTGATCAGTGGTACGGCGGATATTTTGCATCCAGATGTTTTGCGCTTGAAAGATTTGGTAGAGCAAACAAGCGGTACTCATCTGATTTTGGAATCAGTGACGGGTATGATGCATGATTTTGTGGTTTATCCTTTAAAAGAATCCGAACCTTATCGCAATCAGATTCATGAGTTTTATTGGCAATAAATAAAGGAGTTGCACGATGAATGTAAAACAAATTTATCCTAGCCATTTTATTCAAAACAATCTCGATTTTCGTCAAAGTAAGCTGGTCTTGCCCTTTTTTCATGCCCATTCCCGGGCTCAAGAGCAATACTTGGTGGGGGTGAAATCTGGTCGGGCTTATTGTATGAAGGCTTTGGAGCATACTTTGTACTTTGAAGTTGTAGAAGAGTTGCGAGAAAGCTTACAAGTAACCAATCTTTTAGTAGTCGGCGAGATTACTTGGACGACCTTAGTGGAATTGTTGGAAAACTATGCCCGAACCCGTTTTGTGAAAAAACTAAAGTTGGTTTTAGAAACTACAGCGGCTAACGAGGAGTGGCTGTTGAAAAAAGGTTTTGATAAGCAAGGTGAAGGCTATGAGAAAGTTTTGACTTATCACACTGCCTTAGTCTTAGGCGGCGGCGGGGCTCGCGGGGGTTATCAAATTGGGGTGTGGCAAGCACTAAAAGAATTGGAAATCGATTTGCCCATTGTCACCGGGACGTCTGTAGGAGCTTTAAATGGTGGCTTGGTTTTAGTAGGCGATGTGGAGCGGGGCAAACAGTTGTGGTTAGATTTGTCCACAGATCAGGTCCTACAATTTCCCCAAGCAGCGGAAAGTATCACCAGCTTGGCCACTCTTTTGCAACAAATGCGTTCATTGACGGTGACGGCTTTACGAGAAAATGGGGCGAGTACAGAGCCGTTAAATCAGCTGATTCAAAATGCTTTAGATGAGGAGCAGATGCGTCAAAGTTCCAGTGAGCTGTATGTCTGTACGACCCATCTACCGGATTTTGAGGAGCGAGTGGTTCACTTTGACAAAAGCCAGGCTAAAAAAAGCCAAGACTGGCTGATTGCCTCAGCTTCTTTTTATCCGGCCATGAAAGCGAAAGAAATTGCTGGAGAGTACTATATGGACGGGGGTTATCGCAACAATCTTCCCATTGATGTCGCTTTAAAAAAGGGCGCTTGTGAGTGTATCTTAGTGGACGTAAAAGGTCCCGGTTTTGTCAAACGGTGGAACGAATCGACAAAAGTGGCGGAAATTCCCTTGAATTCTCCTTGGACGTTAGGGAGCTTTTTGGTCTTTGACCGGGAACGGTCCCGGATTAATTACCAATTGGGCTACCAAGAGACGATGAAGTACTTTGGTCGCTATAGCGGGTTTTGGTATACTTTTGAAGAAAAAAAGGTAGGACAGCTTCTTTGGCAAAAGTTTTGCCGTAATTTACGTCACAGTCAAGATCCGCTGTGGAAATTAATCAACACCCCGGATTTTTGGCAGAAACTAGAAAAAGACTATCAACAACCGGTCTGCTTTGAAACAGCAGGGCAAGTCTTTTTAGAATTGGCGGGCGTGTTGTTAAATGTTGCTCCGGAGAACATCTATCAAGAAGAAAGTTTCGTGGAAGCGTTAAAGACAGCCTTTCACGCACAAGATACGCCAGTGACTGGGGCATTGTCCATGGCAGAATGGCTTCATTTGTATCGAGAACGTCTGGTGGCTTGGTCGGAGGCTCGCCAATTGCTTTATTGGTGGAATAGCTTCACTAGTCAAGTCAAACCCAGTCGACGTTTGTTAGAATTAACCCCGGTTACGGCGGTTATGGGGGCTTTTATCGCCTCATTATTTCAAGCAGAGTAAAGGAGAAAAACAGATGGCACAGGAATTTTCATATGAAATCTTAGAAGAAATTGCCGTTTTATCAGAAAATCCCAAAGGCTGGCGTAAGGAATTTAATTTAGTCAGTTGGAATGGACGGCCAGCGAAATTTGATATTAGAGACTGGGCACCAAATCATGAAAAGATGGGCAAAGGCGTTACCTTGAGCAATGAAGAATTTCAAGCATTGAAAGAAGCTATCAGCAAGATGTAAAGGAGACGAGGCAGTTGTTAAAAAGTATGACCGGTTTTGGCCGAGGACAATCAGAAAATCAGCATTACACCGTGGAAGTAGAACTGAAAAGTGTCAACCATCGTTTTTTAGATATTCAATTGCGCAGTCCCAAGCAAGTCAATTCCTATGAGCAAAAGCTGCGTCAAATCATCAAAGAATACTTACCCCGGGGGCGAGTCGATGCTTTTATCACATTGAAAGAAACCAGCGATGACAGCAAAAAAGTGACTGTTCACTGGGGGCTAGTTGATCAGCTCTTAGACTCATTACAAAAAGAAGGTCAGTCTCGCTATGGCGTGGTGGATTTAGAGCCACGAGCAATTTTAGAACAAATCGTTGCGCTACCGGATTTTGTGGAAATCACCGAAGCCAAAGAAGAAGATGAGAGTTTGGAAGAATTGCTTGTGACAGCCACCACGCAAGCCGCCGAACAAAACGCCAACAATCGCGCCAAAGAAGGTTTGGCCTTGGAAGCTGTCATGGTGGAAAACCGCCAACAAATCGAAGCTTCCTTGCAAAAGCTAAAAGATTTTGTTGCAGTTTATCAAGCAGAATTCAAAGAACGTTTTGAAAAGAAACTTCAAGATTATCTAAAAGAAACGGTAGAGCAAGAACGGCTGTTAACCGAGTTGGCAATTCAGTTGGAACGGGGCGACATTCAAGAAGAAATCGACCGCTTGACCATTCATTTGCAAAACTTCGATCGCTTGTTGATCAAAGAAGAACCAGTGGGCCGAGAGTTAGACTTTTTGATTCAAGAGTTTAATCGGGAAATCAATACCATTGGCTCTAAATCCAGTGCTATTGAAATCAAAGAGCTGGTAGTAAACATGAAGACTACCGTGGAAAAAATTCGTGAACAAGTGCAAAATGTGGAATAAGCGAAAAAGAGTTCAAAAAGTGGGAACGCTTCTTGATGGCTAATCTTCGTCAAAATAAAGACTACTGGTTATAATGAAGAAAAAAGCAAAGGTGGGAAATCAAATGAAATACTATGATGTGACCTTTCATGGCTTAACTGGTCGGACTGTGGTGAAGCGAACGGTGCCTTCTGCTAAGGATCCCTTTGAGTCTTGGCAAGATGCTTGTGTAAAAGTGACGGAAACCGAACTGTACGTATTGGTAAATGAGGGCTATGTTATCATCAATCGCAAATTTTTAGCTCGTATTGATGTGGAAGAGGTCAAAGATCCCATTGAAGAAGCCCAAAAGCGTAAAGACGAAGTGACCAATGTGATCAACACCCTTTCCAATATGGGCTTTTAAGGAGTAAAGGTAAAGATTCTCTCCAGATTGCAACAGACCCTTGAAACTTTCGGGAAAAAAGTGCAAAATAGAAAAATAAGTAAAGACTGAAACAAAGCCGAGTGCTTTGTTTTTTAGGAAAGGACCGAATTATGTCAGATCGTGGGTTGTTGATCGTGTTATCCGGACCCTCTGGTGTAGGAAAAGGCACCGTCCGGAAAGCCATTTTTGAAAGTGACGACAATGATTTTCAATATTCTGTCTCCATGACCACTCGCCCCATGCGGCCAGGAGAAGTGGAAGGCGTGGATTATTACTTCCGTACCCGGGAGGAGTTTGAAGCATTGATCGCATCCGGCGATATGTTGGAATATGCCGAATATGTGGGGAATTACTATGGCACCCCGCTACCTTATGTGGAAAAAACGTTACAAGAAGGCAAAGACGTCTTTTTGGAAATTGAAGTTCAAGGGGCGCGGCAAGTAAAAGAAAAAGTTCCTGATGGCGTCTTTATTTTCTTAACGCCACCGGATTTACATGAACTAAAAAACCGGATTGTCAATCGAGGCACCGATGCTATGGAGATTATCGAAGAGCGGATGAGAGTCGCCCGAGAAGAAATCGAAATGATGGCTCTGTATGACTATGCCGTAGTCAATGACGAAGTGCCACTAGCGGTCACCCGCATTAAAAACATCATTGCCAGCGAACATTTTCGCGTGGATCGGGTAATCGGAAAATATATTAAAATGTTAGAGGAGATGTAAGCTTATGATGTTAAAACCTTCAATCGATAAGTTGTTAGACCGGGTGAATTCTAAATATTCATTAGTTATCTTATCCAGTAAACGGGCTCACGAATTAGATGCAGGGGCAAAACCTACTTTAGAATCTTTTGAATCCGTAAAAGGTGTAGGTCAAGCTTTGGAAGAAATCGAAGCGGAAACCGTAATCAATGATCCACATCCTGAAATCAAACGGGCACGGATTAAATTACAAGAAGACGAACGGAAAAGCCAAGAAGAAATGAAAACGAAAGAATTGGAAACCCGTATTCGCAACGAACAAAAGATTTAGAACAGTTTCTAATCCACGATAATTATGAAAAGACCAGAAGAGCTTTCTATCTTGATAGAAACTTCTTCTGGTTTCTTATTGACCTAGTGCTTCTCGTAAAAAGCTTGTCTTAACGGGGATTTCCCGCTACAGACAAACAGGTAGTTTTTGGGTACAATAATAGAAGAAAAAATTTGCCAAGGAGGGATACTGTGGAGAAATATGCTGAAGTTATTGTCGATGTGCCAGCCATGCAAACGGATCAGCCTTTTACCTATGGCATCCCGGAAAAACTAGCAGAAATCATTAAGCCAGGAATGCGAGTCGAGGTTCCCTTTGGTAATGGCAACCGTCATATCCAAGGCTTTGTCACAGGTTTAACCAATCAAGCAATCGCTGAAACCAAAGATGTTTTGCGGGTGTTAGACTTAGAACCAGTTTTAAATCAAGAACTGTTAGCCATGGCAGACTATATGAAGGAAACCACTTTCGCTTTTAAAATCACTTGTCTGCAAACGATGCTGCCAAGTGTTATGAAGGCAGAGTATCAGAAGAAATTACTGTTAAAAGATTTTATGGCAGTAAAAGAAGCTGGCGTGGAAGCACTATTTGACCAAGCAGGGGAACTGGATTGGCTGAGTGCCCAAAATAGCGGGCAACTAGGCACCTTATTAAAATTGCGCCAAGCTGGGGCTATTAGTTTGCGTTATGAAGTACATACGAAAAATAAAGTCAAAACCATTCGTTTGGTGACGCCTACTTTGTCACCAGAAGAGTTTGTGACGGCAAAAAATCAGTTGAAGAAAACCGCTATCCGGAAATCTCAGCTATTAACCATGCTGGAAGCGGCAGCAGGTGAGTCTTTGCCAGTAAAACAGTACACCCAGCAAGGAATCTCCACAAATGTCTTAAATCAAGGAGCAGAAAGTGGCTGGTTGAGTTTTTCTGAGGTGGAGACTTATCGGGATCCTTTTGAAAATCGAGAATTTGAACAGACCACAGCTTTGGCATTAAATGAAGATCAGTTGGTTGCGGTAACGGCAATTAATGAAGCAGCTCAAAAACAAGAAGCCCGCACCTTTTTGCTGGAAGGAATTACTGGTAGTGGCAAGACTGAAGTTTATTTGCAAAGTATTGCCCAAGTGATTGCAGCTGGTAAAAGTGCAATTATGCTAGTACCGGAAATTGCGCTAACTCCTCAAATGGTAGAACGGTTTAAAAGTCGTTTAGGGGACGCCGTGGCAGTTTTACACAGCGCTTTGTCCCAAGGAGAACGCTATGATGAATGGCGAAAAATCGAACGGGGAGAAGCCAAAGTGGTAGTGGGAGCTCGTTCAGCAATTTTTGCTCCTTTAGAAAATATTGGTTTGATTATCGTGGATGAAGAGCATGAAGCCACCTATAAACAAGATGAAACTCCCCGTTACCATGCAAGAGATTTGGCCATTTGGCGAGGTGGGTATCATCAGTGTCCTGTCGTTCTCGGCAGTGCCACGCCTTCCTTGGAATCTCGAGCCCGAGCTCAGAAAAATGTTTACACGCTGTTGCGCTTACGCCAGCGGGCGAATCCTGAAGCTAGCTTGCCGAGTGTGGCGATTGTGGATATGAAAGAAGAATACAGCCACAAAAATCCAGGAAATTTCTCTCAAGTCTTAAAAGAAAAAATTGCGGACCGCTTAGCAAATGACGAACAAATCGTACTTTTGTTAAATCGTCGTGGTTATTCTTCTTTTGTTATGTGTCGAGATTGTGGTCATGTGGTAGATTGTCCGAACTGTGACATCTCGCTAACTTTGCACATGGATGTCAAGCGCCTGCGCTGTCATTACTGTGGTCACGAAGAAGCCATTCTCAATACTTGTCCGGAATGTGGCAGTCGCAAAATTCGTTATTATGGCACTGGGACCCAAAAAGTCCAAGAAGAACTACAAGGACTTTTTCCTGACGCCAAGATTTTGCGGATGGATGTGGATACCACACGAAAAAAAGGCGCCCATGAAAAAATTTTACGAGCTTTTGGGGAGAAAAAAGCCCAGATCTTGCTAGGAACACAAATGATTGCCAAGGGGCTGGATTTCCCTGATATTACTTTAGTCGGTGTCTTAAATGCAGACACGGCTTTGAACTTGCCAGACTTTCGCGCCAGTGAGCGGACTTTCCAGCTCTTAACTCAAGTCAGTGGTCGAGCAGGTCGGGCGGAAAAAGCCGGTGAAGTTTTGATTCAAACTTTTAATCCAGAGCATTATGCAATTCAACTAGCCCAGCAACAAGACTACGAGGCTTTTTACCAACAAGAGATGTTTATTCGCCATCAAAGTGGGTATCCCCCTTATTATTACACGGTGAAAATTACCGTGAGTCATGAAGAAGAGCAAAAAGCGGCGCAAAAACTCTTTTTATTAGCCAATGAATTGAGTAAACAGTTGACGCCTCAAGCGATTTTCCTTGGACCCACACCGGGAAATGTAGCTCGAGTGAAAAAGCGCTATTACTATCAGCTGATTATTAAATATAAAAAAGAGCCTTATTTGCAACAGGCTTTAGAGCAAATTTTGGTAAACAGTCAACAAGACCAGCGCCAAGGACTTTTAGTTTCCATTGACAATGAACCGATGAACTTTATTTAGTAAGGTTACAAGAAAAGGAGTACCGATGATTTTACCTTTAGTACTAAATCCTGATGAACGCCTGAAAAAGGCTTGCCAGCCAGTTTTGGAA
>NZ_JBCOJC010000079.1:0-1277 GCF_040925905.1 Enterococcus sp. 2201sp1_2201st1_C11_2201SCRN_220225 | reverse complement strand
GATTTGTTCATTGAAAACTGGATAGTTGAAATACAAGAAAAACAAACCGAGAACACACACCGCAATTAATACGCAAGTATTGACTGCTTATTCTTGAGTAACCTTCTATCGCTAGAAGAAGTGCTCAAAACCCGGCCGTAAGGTCGATTAAGGTTAAGTGAATAAGGGCGCACGGTGGATGCCTTGGCACTAGGAGCCGATGAAGGACGGGACTAACGCCGATATGCTTTGGGGAGCTGTAAGTAAGCTATGATCCAGAGATTTCCGAATGGGGGAACCCAGCATCTTTGATAGGATGTTACGTTGAAGTGAATTCATAGCTTCATCGAGGTAGACGCAGAGAACTGAAACATCTAAGTACCTGCAGGAAGAGAAAGAAAATTCGATTCCCTGAGTAGCGGCGAGCGAAACGGGAAAAGCCCAAACCAAGAGGCTTGCCTCTTGGGGTTGTAGGACTCCGATATGGTAGTTTTTTCAGATAGTCGAATTACCTGGAAAGGTAAGTCAAAGAGGGTAACAACCCCGTAGACGAAATTTGGAAGACACCTAGGAGGATCCTGAGTACGGCGGAACACGAGGAATTCCGTCGGAATCCGGGAGGACCATCTCCCAAGGCTAAATACTCCCTAGTGACCGATAGTGAACCAGTACCGTGAGGGAAAGGTGAAAAGCACCCCGGAAGGGGAGTGAAATAGATCCTGAAACCGTGTGCCTACAACAAGTTAGAGCCCGTTAATGGGTGATAGCGTGCCTTTTGTAGAATGAACCGGCGAGTTACGATTGCATGCGAGGTTAAGTTGAAGAGACGGAGCCGCAGCGAAAGCGAGTCTGAATAGGGCGCATGAGTATGTAGTCGTAGACCCGAAACCATGTGATCTACCCATGTCCAGGTTGAAGGTGCGGTAAAACGCACTGGAGGACCGAACCCACGTACGTTGAAAAGTGCGGGGATGAGGTGTGGGTAGCGGAGAAATTCCAATCGAACTTGGAGATAGCTGGTTCTCTCCGAAATAGCTTTAGGGCTAGCGTCGAAGTTAAGAATGATGGAGGTAGAGCACTGTTTGGACTAGGGGCCCATCTCGGGTTACCGAATTCAGATAAACTCCGAATGCCATTCATTCATATTCGGCAGTCAGACTGTGAGTGATAAGATCCATAGTCGAAAGGGAAACAGCCCAGACCACCAGCTAAGGTCCCCAAATATATGTTAAGTGGAAAAGGATGTGGGGTTGCACAGACAACTAGGATGTTGGCTCAGAAGCAGCCACCATTTAAAG
>NZ_JBCOJC010000078.1:0-1502 GCF_040925905.1 Enterococcus sp. 2201sp1_2201st1_C11_2201SCRN_220225 | reverse complement strand
GGTTCTATAATATTTCGTGTTGGTGGAAAATCGAAGCCGATTTTCTGCCAACACTTTTTTCTCGTATTCAAATCAAAAAGAGACTCACATTTGGTAAAATTTAGTCGTCTAAAACAATACCCTACCAAAGGAGTCTCTCAATGGATAATCATACTAGAAAATTACTTGGATTAACAGATAAATCTTTACAATTTGAAGAAGAATGGTTGGAAGAAAAAGTATATAAAGGCGTTCAAGCGCAGTTTATCAAAGGAAGCCTCACTCACTCTCCTTCCCATTGTGAACACTGCGGATCAGTTTGTTTCATTCGTAATGGCTCGTACACCACGCGTTCCCAAATGCTAAAGGTAAAAGAACGATTAACGATTTTAGAATTGAAACGCAGTCGTTTTCTCTGTCATGATTGTGGCCAGACGTTTTCTGCAAAAACGGATTTAATCGATCCGAACCATCAACTAACCAAGGAATTGAAGCACGCCATTCTTATGGAGCTATACGAAACCCAGTCACGGAAATTGATTGCGAAGAAATATTTTGTCTCTGACGTGACGGTTACCCGCGTCTTACGTGAAGCTACCAAAGACTACCAACCCACTCAATCCCATCTACCAACTGTCTTGTGTATGGATGAATTTAGATCAATGAAGTCTGTCGCTGGGTCTATGAGCTTTATCTGTGTGGATGGCACGACCAATAAACTCTTCACGATTCTGGAAGATCGACGCTTATTCAAATTAACCCAATACTTCATGCGTTTTCCTAGAAGCGCTCGCTTGAAGGTCCGATATTTAGTGATGGATATGAATGCCAGTTATTGTCAACTACTTAAAACGGTCTTTCCGAATGCAGAGATTGTAACGGATCGTTTCCATATTGCGCAACACATCAATCGGAATTTTAACCAACTCCGTATCCAGATGATGAATTGTATTCGTGATTCTCGTCCTGAAAATCAAAAGAAATATCGTCGACTCAAGCGGTATTGGAAGCTATTGTTAAAGGATTCCGACCGACTAGAGCCACTCAAACGATACTACCATCGATTGTTTAGACGCCCCATTACTCAAACAGAAATCGTCGATGAACTCTTAAGTTACAACGACACCTTACGAAGCGCTTATGATTTTGTTCAATTATTACGTTACTATTTTACCAATCGAGATCCAAAAGGGTTTCAAGAAACCCTTCAAACGATAGAACCTAACTTACCATCATCCTTTAAAAAGAAGTTTACTATCTTCCGTCGTTACGAATCGGGGATTACAAATGCTTTTAATGTCCCCCTATCAAATGGTGTGACAGAAGGGATTAACAATAAAATCAAGTTAATCAAGCGAGTGGCGTTTGGCTACCGGAATTTTTATCTCTTTCGTGCACGGATTTATTTACAACAAGGATTGATCTTTCAAAACTAAAAAAAAGATGTGGCGCACAAAACGCGCCACATCTTCGACTAATTTTTATTAGATTTGTCTCCACCAACACGATTTGACGAAGAGCCG
>NZ_JBCOJC010000077.1:0-2221 GCF_040925905.1 Enterococcus sp. 2201sp1_2201st1_C11_2201SCRN_220225 | reverse complement strand
ATGTAGGAGCGTGGATTGAAATGAAATTAATTGCATTAACAGTCGCCTTCGCCCACACGTCGCTCCTCATGTAGGAGCGTGGATTGAAATGTGTACCCCGCGTCGGCTGCATCTAGTCCATAGAGTCGCTCCTCATGTAGGAGCGTGGATTGAAATTCCAAATGATCTAAACTATTCCAAGGTGCTAGGAGTCGCTCCTCATGTAGGAGCGTGGATTGAAATTACATAAAGATACTTTTTGTATCTGTTAAATGCTGTCGCTCCTCATGTAGGAGCGTGGATTGAAATTAAAATAAAAAACGCATCCCCCACCTACCAAGTAAAGTCGCTCCTCATGTAGGAGCGTGGATTGAAATGTGATGGGGTGGTCTATCTGAAAGTGAGAGATGCCGTCGCTCCTCATGTAGGAGCGTGGATTGAAATAAGCTTATGTTGCACGCTGGTCTGCGGGTTTCGGAAGTCGCTCCTCATGTAGGAGCGTGGATTGAAATTTTTTGAACGCAACTCCTAACTTGTGGCTTAAAGCGTCGCTCCTCATGTAGGAGCGTGGATTGAAATAAAAGATGGCAAGACGTTGTCCCAAGGATTGGGGTCGCTCCTCATGTAGGAGCGTGGATTGAAATCTTTTCTGATTTTGGCTTTAGGACCAACAAAAAAAGTCGCTCCTCATGTAGGAGCGTGGATTGAAATTTTAACTGCGCTAATCAGGAATTCATCAGAATGCTGGTCGCTCCTCATGTAGGAGCGTGGATTGAAATGATACGGTGTTGTAAGCCGAATAATATTTTTCTCGTCGCTCCTCATGTAGGAGCGTGGATTGAAATAAAAACAGATGAGAAAAGAAACAGAAAACCTGTTTGTCGCTCCTCATGTAGGAGCGTGGATTGAAATAGGATTGCGTATCCGGAGCAAATGATGACACCTGGTCGCTCCTCATGTAGGAGCGTGGATTGAAATTGTCATTGGATATCTGCTTTTCAGGAGAAGTCACAGTCGCTCCTCATGTAGGAGCGTGGATTGAAATAGATGCGGGTATCGGTGGAGAACGTGCCGGAACTGGTCGCTCCTCATGTAGGAGCGTGGATTGAAATTTTAGTTATCCCAATCAATTTTGAAGGAAACAAAATGTCGCTCCTCATGTAGGAGCGTGGATTGAAATATGTGCTAAAGACAGAGAGCCACAGCAGTCCTGAGTCGCTCCTCATGTAGGAGCGTGGATTGAAATTTTTTAACTGATCAATATCTGTTGGATTATCAAGTCGCTCCTCATGTAGGAGCGTGGATTGAAATATGATTCTGAGGTCGGTAACACCGAAAAGGCTTGTCGTCGCTCCTCATGTAGGAGCGTGGATTGAAATCCTCTAATACACCACCTAGTGCAGCTAGCGTCGGAAGTCGCTCCTCATGTAGGAGCGTGGATTGAAATCCGGGATAATTTGAAGGGATTAACAGATGCTGCGTTGTCGCTCCTCATGTAGGAGCGTGGATTGAAATAGAAATATGAATATGTAGCGATTATTGATGATCGCGTCGCTCCTCATGTAGGAGCGTGGATTGAAATCCGCTATGGCCAAAGGTACGTTACCGATTCATCCATGTCGCTCCTCATGTAGGAGCGTGGATTGAAATCAGCCAGTCGAAAGCTGGTGATATTGTGATTTAGTCGCTCCTCATGTAGGAGCGTGGATTGAAATAGGACTGCAACCAAGACCAGCATAGGGGTGTGAAGAGTCGCTCCTCATGTAGGAGCGTGGATTGAAATTGACCACTCTTGCCGGCCAAATGGGAAATATCGTGGTCGCTCCTCATGTAGGAGCGTGGATTGAAATAATACGCTCTGAAGCTCTTCCATCAATTGTCTGTGTCGCTCCTCATGTAGGAGCGTGGATTGAAATATGGAGTTAACCCACGAACAAAGACAGCATCCGATTTAATGTCGCTCCTCATGTAGGAGCGTGGATTGAAATATCGTCTTCATCTGCCTTTGCTTTTACCGTGACCCGTCGCTCCTCATGTAGGAGCGTGGATTGAAATATTGAATCAATAATGCGATTCATCGCTTGAAATTGTCGCTCCTCATGTAGGAGCGTGGATTGAAATTCAAGCCTTGGCAAAGCTTTGCGATATCGCGAAATGTCGCTCCTCATGTAGGAGCGTGGATTGAAATAAAGGAAATGGAACCGGTAGAGGCAATCAATCATCAAGTCGCTCCTCATGTAGG
>NZ_JBCOJC010000076.1:0-2262 GCF_040925905.1 Enterococcus sp. 2201sp1_2201st1_C11_2201SCRN_220225 | reverse complement strand
CTATTGGACCCAGCAGAAGCAGCTAAATTATTAGAGGAGGAAAAATAAGATGGCAAAAGATTTATTATTAGAAATCGGCTTGGAAGAAATGCCTGCCCATGTGGTGACACCAAGTATGAAACAGCTAGAAGATAAGGTGACTGCCTTTTTAGATGACAATCGTCTAGGTTTTGCTTCCATCAAAGCTTTCTCCACTCCTCGTCGTTTGGCAGTAGTGGTTTCTGAAGTTGTGGACCGTCAAGAAGACGTCCAAGAAGAAGTCAAAGGCCCGGCTAAAAAAATTGCTTTAGATGCAGAGGGGAACTGGACCAAAGCAGCCCAAGGGTTTGTCCGGGGCCAAGGGGTGACCACGGATGCCATTACCTTTAAAGAAGTCAAAGGAGTGGAATACGTCTATGTGACCAAATATATTCCCGGTAAAGCCGCTGCCGAAGTTTTAACGGGCTTAAGTGACGTGATTACTTCACTGACCTTCCCTGTGACCATGCATTGGAATCGATACGATTTTGAATACATTCGTCCGATTCATTGGTTGGTAGCTTTATTGGATGAAGAAGTGATTCCTTTGCAAATCTTGGATGTGAAAAGTGATCGTAGCTCTCGCGGTCATCGATTCTTAGGCAATGATTTGACTTTTGATAATCCGAAAGAATACGAAGAAAAATTAGCCACTGAATTTGTCATTGCGGATCCTTTGAAACGTAAGGAAATGATTACCAATCAAATCGCAGAATTAGCAACAAAAGAAAACTTTAAAGTAAATCTCGATGAAGACTTATTAGAAGAAGTCAACAATTTAGTGGAATATCCTACGGCCTTTGTAGGCAATTTTGAAGACAAATACTTGGCGGTGCCAGAGGAAGTCTTGGTTACTTCCATGAAAGAACATCAACGTTACTTTGATGTCCGCAATCAAGAAGGTTTGTTGTTGCCTCATTTTATTTCCGTGCGTAACGGGAACAATGTGAAGTTAGAAAACGTAGCAAAAGGAAATGAAAAAGTTTTAACGGCTCGCTTAGAGGATGCGGAATTCTTCTACAATGAAGACAAAAAACTAAGTATTGATGACTTAGTGGAAAAACTGAAAAATGTTACTTTCCATGAAAAAATTGGGAGCATGTATGAAAAAATGCAACGGGTAGCCGTTTCCGCTCAAATTATCGGTGAAACGGTGGGCTTAACTACTGAAGAACTGGAAGATTTAAAACGAGCTTCAGAGATTTATAAATTTGATTTGGTTACCAATATGGTAGGGGAATTTCCGGAATTACAAGGGATTATGGGTGAAAAATACGCTCTCTTGCAAGGGGAAAAACCAGCTGTTGCCCAAGCGATTCGGGAACACTATTTGCCGATTTCCAGTGAAGGTGCACTGCCTGAATCAAATATTGGGGCAGTTCTAGCCATTGCCGATAAATTTGACAGCTTGCAAACCTTCTTTGCTGCCGGCATGTTACCGTCTGGGTCCAATGATCCTTATGCTTTGCGCCGACAAACATATGGGATTGTGCGCATTATTGAATCGAAGAGTTGGTACTTCCCATTGGTTAAATTGCAACAAACCATTGGCAAAAAAATCAATAGCGACCAAGCTCGTTTTGGGATTGAATTAGCCAGTGGTCAAGAAGAAGTGGGCGACTTCTTCAAAGCCCGTTTGCGCCAACGTCTGCACAGTGAAAATACCCGTCATGATGTGATTGAGGCAGTAGTCAATGCCGAGCAAGAAGACGTGACGAAAGTCTTTAACGCAGCAAATATTTTAAACCGTCATGTACAAGATGATGATTTCAAATTATCAGTAGAAGCATTGACGCGGGCGATTAATTTGGCTAAGAAAAACGAAGAAAATACTGGTCATGTAGATCCAAATCTCTTTGAAAATGAAGCAGAGCAAGCCTTGTTTGATGCTGTCGCCGATTTGGAACAAAAAATTCCTACTCAAACCATGGAAGAAAATTACCAAGGTTTGATGAAATTGCGTCCGGTGATTGAGTCGTACTTTGATGCAACCATGGTTATGGTAGATGATGAAAAAATCCGCCGCAATCGGTTGAATCAATTGCAAATTATTGCCAAAATGGTTATGGCCTTTGCCAGCCTAGATGAATTGATTACGAAATAAAAAAATCAGGCTGTGACAATAGTTGGGTCACCGTCCTACGAACCGAACAATACCAAACGTGATACGCAAGCAAAAGAAGGGTATCTTCCATTAAAAATCATTGGAAGATACCCTTCTTTTCATTGCTAAAAATCTTAAAC
>NZ_JBCOJC010000075.1:0-2485 GCF_040925905.1 Enterococcus sp. 2201sp1_2201st1_C11_2201SCRN_220225 | reverse complement strand
GCCGTTGGAGCGTTCCTTTCAACTGGGCTATGTCCCGGAGAAGCTGCCGTTCCTCCTCGGTGTACCTCTCCCTTGGGCGCCCCCCAAGGGACAAACTCCGGCAGTATTCCGATACGCTTAGACTGCACCGGGCTGCCTGCTCCGCAAGTGCGTCCTTTTCAAGTTCGGTACACCGGAATGTAATCTTTTCGTTCCGTCTTAGTTCCATGCCACAAAGGTAATCTTAAAATCTTTTTGAGCAAAGCGAGAAAAGCAAGAATTGTCCGACAAGGACACTTCTTGCTATATATACACATGCCGCATGGGAATACATCCACGCCAACCGCCCAGCAAAAAGCCCCGGCGTGTTAGAAAATCCCCCACAGCCTAACAAATTCTACCCCATTTCTACCCAAGGGGATTACACGCCGCAGAAGTCATCCGGGAACATGTCTTCCAGTTCGTCCAAATCAATGGTTTCTTCTTCGGACACCTCCACCCATTCAATGTTTTCTTTCCCTCTTATCGCACATGAGTACATCTCGGCGGCGGCAAGAGAAGAGAACACCTCGTGCATAGGCTCGCCGTTCTCTAACCAGTAAACACAATATTCGACCATAACAGTTTTATCATTTATCGTTGTAATGCCCCTCTACCTCCAAGATGTAGACCTCTACCACTTCCTCGTAAATGTCATAGATTATCCGGTCATGGGCGGTAATGTGTCGAGACCATGTAATATCCCCACCGCCCCTTAACGCTTCGGGATGCCCAAGCCCAGTCTTAGGGTGCTCTAACAATTCTTTGTAGATTTTCTTATACTTCTTGAACAAATTGGGGTTTGATTTCTTCCATTTGGCAATCACCTTATCCACCCCGTCGGAAACCCTAATTGTGTACATCATAGACTATCGAAATAAGCGTCAATATCCTCACTGCTTTTGAGGGTAACACACTTTCCGGATTTGATTTCTTCCCTTGCCTTGTCAATCCTTGCTTGCAGCTCCGGGGTTATCATCAAATCTTCACGACCAACTTTTACCAAAGCGTAAATCTCGTTTTTCCTGCGAATTAGTACCTGCTCGCCATTGTCAGCTTTGGTGAAAGACGCTGCGAGGTTGTTACGGTATTCTCTTACTGATAATGCTTCCATATCTGTTTGCTTTTAAATTCAGCACAAAGATAGCTATATTTCAATAAAATACAAACATTTTGTACACAAACGTGTACACGCCATAAAAACCCGTTTCCAATCCTACCGCCCGTTGGTTGGTTTTGCTTTGCTCTTTTTCCCTATCGTTTTTCTTTTTCCGACAGTAAATCAACCACTTAGCTCTATAAATTCCCCTTGTCTGTTATAAGCATCGTCTGTAATATGCTCTATCACTTCTTCGCAAACGCCCATAAATAAAGGGATTAGAACATGTGTTTCCCCACACTTTGGGAGTTTAGTCCCCACACTTTGGGAGTTTAAAAGTAAATTAGTCCCCACACTTTGGGAGTTTTACCCCTCTTTTTTTGTTTTAATGTGGGGATTGTGTATATTTGCAGCAAATCAATCGTTTATGAAAAAGAAACTACCTATTACCAAGAATAAAGATGTTGTTGTTTCATGGGTATATACATGGTCAAAACAGCAAGACATGTCCATACACGAACAAAGAATAGTTCTTCGCATACTGGAAGCGTGCCAAGCTGAACTAAAGGGAGTAAAACTGAAAGATTATGCAGGCACGAAACGCAAGTTTGAGCATGGACTTTGGGATGTTGATGCACAAATGCATGTATCTGACGTTATTTTTTCCGGACGTGATTACAATGAAATCATAGCCGCACTCGATTCTTTGGCAGGACGTTTTTTTACTTACGAAGATGACGAGGAATGGTGGAAGTGCGGATTTATATCTAACCCAAAATATAAAAAACGCACTGGCATTATAACCTTTCGTGTGTCTAACGACCTTTGGGATGTGTTTACCAAGTTCGCCAAGGGGTACAGAGAATTTGAGTTAAACAAGGCTCTTGCGCTACCTACTGGGTATTCCCTTAGGTTTTACATGTTAATGAGTGGGCAGGTGTACCCTTTGGATATATCCCTTGAAAACTTGAAAGACCGTCTTGGCATACCTGCGGACAAATACAAGGACAAGAACGGAAAAGACAGAATAGATCATTTTGAGGAAAGAGTTTTGAAACCAGCAAAGGCTGCGCTTGATGAGAGCTGCCCATACACTTTCAACTACGTGAAAGTGCGTGAAAACCCAAACAACAAACGTAGCAAGGTGACCGGGTTTAGGTTCTACCCGGTCTATCAACCACAGTTCAGAGATGAAGAACTGGAAGGGAAAGAATTGCAAGCAAAGGTTACAGCACGATATCAGATAGACAGCCATGTGTACGAGTACCTCCGTTATTCCTGCGGCTTCACATCGGAAGAGATAAACCGGAACAAAGAGACATTCATAACGGCACAAGAAAAGATAACCGACCTTATCGGAGAACTGGC
>NZ_JBCOJC010000074.1:0-2854 GCF_040925905.1 Enterococcus sp. 2201sp1_2201st1_C11_2201SCRN_220225 | reverse complement strand
ACCCGAACGGCGTAACACTCCATTGAGTGAAGCTGCCGTTTGGTCGCTCCCCCTTTGGGGGCGGGGGGGGGTTACATACCCATGCCGAAACCTCTGCTTCTGGTGATTTGCTTGAGTAGGTCTTTCCCCTCTTCCATAGCTTTTGATATGTTTGGGAAATGATGCCTTAAAGCCTCCAGTTGTTCGGAATTGAACAAGTCTTTCATCTTACCAAGTTCTTTTTTCAATTCCTTGGTTTCGGTCTTTAGTTCTTGGTTCTCCGTTCTTAGTCGGTTACTGGTTGTCCTTGCATTGTCCATTTGCTGTCTATAATACTCCTTGTCGTTCTCGGCTTTGAATACCTTTGTGCCGTTTCGCTCTTTTTCAAGTATAGCCTTTCCCAGTCTATCGGATAGCTGTTCATTTTCCCCCTCTAAAGCCTTTATTTTGGCTTTTAAGGCATCTTTTTCCCTATCGTTAACCGTTTTCCCTATCAAGCCGTAAAACTTCTCTGAAGCCTTAGAAATGAGTTTTTGGACGTTTTTCTTTGTTTCAATGGAACGTAGTTCTTTCTGAAGCTGAAGAAGCTGGTTTTGCACGTCCTTGTGCTTGTCTAACGCACTGGATATATCGTTGGATAGTTCCTGAAGCTGTTCTTTCGCACATTCGGTCTTGTACTGCATAGCCGATAAGTGTTTGCGATCAGAAGAAACACCACGTTCCATGCCCAGTGCTTCAGATGCTATGGTTTGGAGTTCTGCCATGTCATCACGCGATAAACGCACACTCTTCCCGTTCGGCTGCGTCCAATCGAAAACTACATGGGCGTGAAGGTTAGGTGTCCATTGCTTTGCGTTCATGTATCCTTCGTCCTTGTGTATATGGATTTGAAACGCTTCAATACCGAAACGTTCCTTGCAGACCGCAGCGAATTGCTGGAGTTCCTGCATGGTGGTTTCTTGCTTGATTACTATTACCCCCTCCCGTATGGGTGCTGCTTTAGTCTGCATCTTCTGCCCAACCGTATCGAAATATCTCTGTTTCGCACTCTCCAGCCGATGGGAGATGCTATCTCCAACCCAGCTTTCATTCAAATGACTAAGTTCCGGACGAACATAGTCCAACTCTTTTTCCCTAAAGTTGTGAATCTCGCTCCCCGGCTTCACTGCTTGTACATGAATACTTGTTGCTCCCATAAGTTAACATTTTTGTGACAATCGATAACAGCCGGTGACAGCCGGCTGACAGGGGGTTAAGGGGGCTTGTCCCCTTACACACGTACCCTTTAGGGTGCTAGTGTGCTATCACCATACTGCATAGGTGCGAAGTTAGTGAATGTTTTGTAAATGCACAAATAAAGGGGAAAACATTTGGATTTGCGACAATAAAGTACTACCTTTGTTGCTGACCAAACGGTAGCTGACCGATACGGGAGAGTTACCAAAATACAAGCCGCTGGAGTTAATTGACGGACATCCGACATCCCCAGCGGCTTTATTTTTGCCTATCTGCTTCGTCTAGGCATACCAGTACCTCTACTAAAAATGTACTTCAAAGATACTTATTTTCTACCGACTTGATAGTTTTTACCCCATATTCTTGGACATTTTTCCCCCATGAGGTTATCTTTGTAGGGTGAAAGAGAAACCCATAAACGGGGATAGATTGAATGCTGGGAAGCATAAACAATCGGGGTAAGGTTAGCGAACCTTGCCTTTCATCCCCCATTATAACTTTACATAGAGGAACTTTATCTATCCCCCCCCCGCCCCCAAAGGGGGAGCGACCAAACGGCAGCTTCACTCAATGGAGTGTTACAGTTCATCAAAACCAAGTGATAACTGTCGTTTCTCTGCTTCTTCTTTCTTTTGGGCAGCTAAAGTCTTTTTCCGAACGTATGTTTTTGTAAATGAAACCCTATCCCCATTAAAGACAATCAACGGATTAATGAACCAATTATATTCGTTTGGACCTCTTGCTATGATTTCACTTTGTACGAGCTCTGCCAATCCTTTGTATATGGCTTTGTCTGATTTGTATTGGGTGTATTCTAAGCATTTTCGCCTATCGAAAATTATCATATCATTCTTAGGCTTCATGCAAGTTAGAATATACCCGAAAACCCGAATAGCTGATTGTGATAGATTGAAAAAAGCGGCAAAATTCGCAAGGTATAGTTTTGCAAATTGCTCTTCATCTACTTCTATTTGTCGGATAAACGAGGTTTTGAATACTTCTCCTGTATCTGTATCAGCAACAGCAACTACAGCTTTTTTATCACTTCCCGTACTACTTTTGTATTTCTTAACAACGTGATTTTCAATCCCTTCAATTGCTTGTTTCATAAAGGGGTTTTCTTCGTTTTTTTGAAAATCGGTTAATTTGAGTACTTTCTTATTTTCCATAAACATTCTATTTAGGCAAATTTGACTTTCTATATATCGGTGAAAAAGTATAATTTGATTTTCCACAAAGGAATATTTAAATTTCCATTAATACAATAAAAAAGCAAAATATATTTTCCTTTTTAACATCTAATAGGAAAGAGTGACTTTCTAATATGGAAAATCAGATTTTCCAATATGGAAAATACCCTATATTGAGTATCAACTACTTAACTTATTCTATTTCTTAAGTTCTTATTATACCCTAAAAACGGCATATAATCAACTACTTAAAAAATCATCGGTCGGGGAGCGCCCAGCGGCAAGGGGCGGGACCACCCGTCCCGACGAGCGCCCACACCATAAACTTTTTTTCGAATAAGCACACAACCGTTTTTCGAACCCTGCAAAATTTCTTCCGAACCCGAACGGCGTAACACTCCATTGAGTGAAGCTGCCGTTTGGTCGCTCCCCCTTTGGGGGCGGGGGGG
>NZ_JBCOJC010000073.1:0-2981 GCF_040925905.1 Enterococcus sp. 2201sp1_2201st1_C11_2201SCRN_220225 | reverse complement strand
GTCTTGGCCAATACCAATGTGAAATTTCCCGGGATCTACATCGCGGGCTAAGGCTAAATCGGTCATGTCCACATAATAAGGGGGCACAAAAAAGTTCAGTTTATCTATTCCTGCAAGCATGACTTGCTCCTTTCAAGTATCTGGAATACTTCTTTATAATTAATACATCTTATCTTAGCATAATCTGAAAAGATAATCGTGGGATTTTCGATTTGAAAGGCAGAGAGAGCGCTGATTTTTAAAGTTTATTAAATATTTTTCAGAGCACTTCATGAAAAAGAAAATCTTATATGTTTTTCAATTCAATAATGGTATATTGCAAGATGGAGGTGGCAAATTTGAAAGAAGTTGTCATTATAGACGGATTACGAACACCCATTGGAAAATATAAAGGGATGTTAAAAGATTTTACCGCCGTGGACTTAGGTACGAACTTGGCTACGGCTTTAATAGAAAAATACCCAGAGATACAAAAAGATATCAGCCAAGTAATTTTTGGCAATGTTTTACAAGCGGGAAATGGGCAAAACCCAGCCCGTCAGATTGCTTTAAAAGCCGGTTTAGGCTATGAAGTCACAGCAGCGACGATTAACGAAGTCTGTGGCTCTGGCATGAAAGCCGTCATGATGGCGCGACAAGCAATCTTATTAGGTGAAGCAGAGGTAGTTTTAGCTGGCGGGATTGAAAACATGACCAAAGCTCCCGGATTAGCCGAATTTGATTTTGAAAGTAAGACTTATGGAGCACCTTTAGCCAGTATGATTATCGACGGTCTAACCGATGCGCAATCTGGAAAACATATGGGCTTAACTGCAGAAAAAGTAGCCCAGGAGTATCAAGTGAGTCGAAAAGCTCAAGACGCTTTTGCCTTAGCTTCTCAACAAAAGGCTGCTAAAGCCCAAGCAGAAGGTCGCTTTAAAAACGAAATCGTACCTCTTGAATCCAATGAAGGTTTACTCACAGAAGATGAAGGGATTCGCCCTGATTCCACGTTAGAAAAACTCGCCAACTTGCGAACCGCCTTTAAAGAAGGAGGAACGGTTACAGCGGGAAATGCTTCCACCATTAACGATGGCGCGGCAGCTTTAATCATCGCTTCCAAAGAATACGCCGAAGCGCATCACTTGCCGTATTTGGCGATTATCAAAGAAGTCGCTGAAGTAGGGATTGATCCTTCTGTAATGGGAATTTCACCGATTAAAGCCATTTCTCAAGTTTTGAAAAAAAGCCAGTTGCAAGTAGCAGACATCGATCTATTTGAAATTAACGAAGCTTTTGCGGCCTCGTCTTTAGTAGTGGAACAAGAACTAGGTTTACCAAAAGAGAAAGTCAATATTTACGGTGGCGGGATTTCACTAGGCCATGCCATAGGGGCAACGGGAGCTAGATTATTGACTACATTAAGTCATCAGATGACAGATTTAAACCAGCACTATGGTATTGCTTCTCTGTGTGTCGGTGGTGGTTTAGGTTTGGCAATATTATTGGAACGACCTGAGAATAATGAAGAAAAACGCTTTTATGAATTGACTGAAACAGAGCGTTTGGATGTATTAGTGGATCAGGGAAAAATCAGCCCCAAAGATCGTCAAGAATGGGCCAATACGGCGTTGAATCAGGAAATCAGCAGTCACTTGATTGAAAATGCGATTAGTGAAGTGGAAATTCCTTTAGGGGTAGCCCAACACGTCACGGTGAACCACAAAGAATATCTTGTACCGGTAGCTACGGAAGAACCTTCCGTGATTGCGGCTTTAAGCAACGGAGCAAAAATGGCTGGTAACTTTACCAGTACGGTGCTTTCTCGCTTAATGCGAGGGCAAATCGTCTTTTACGATGTCTCCAACCAACAAGATTTACTGAATTGGTTGCAAAGTCAAGAAGGCCACTTTTTTGAAATTGCAAAAAAAGCCCATCCTTCGATTTATAAGCGGGGAGGCGGATTGCGGGAAATTTCTGCCAGAGCAATCGGTGGAGACTTTATTTCCTGTGATTTTCTTGTGGATGTGCAGTCAGCTATGGGAGCTAATATTATCAATACGATTTTGGAAGCCGTAGCAAAAGAAATTAAAGAACAACGTCCCGAAAAAATTCTCTTTGCTATTTTAAGCAATTTAACTACGGAGTCTTTAGTGAAAGCTCGCTGCTCGATTCCCTTTAGTCGTTTACACGCTACTAAAGGACAAGAAATCGCAGAAAAAATTGCCATAGCTTCTGAATATGCTCAATTAGATCCATATCGGGCTACTACGCATAATAAAGGGATTATGAATGGGGTAGATGGTATTTTGTTAGCCACCGGCAATGACACTAGAGCACAAGCTGCTGGAATTCATGCTTACGCTGGGTTAACAGGGCAATACAGAGGTTTGAGTCAGTGGCAGATTATTGGAGAAGAATTGGTGGGGGAAATAACCATTCCTTTAGCAATCGGAACAGTGGGTGGAGGCACCCGGGTTTTACCAAAAGCCCAAGCAGCTTTAGCTTTATTGAAGATAACCGAACCAGAAGAACTAGCCCAAGTGATTGCCAGCTGTGGTTTGGCCCAAAACTTAGCGGCTTTAAAAGCTTTGGTTTCTGATGGCATTCAAAAAGGCCATATGGGGTTACAAGCTCGTTCTTTGGCGATGTCAGTCGGTGCAACAGGAGCGGAAATCCAACAATTAAGCCGCCAATTAAAAAAAGCTGCTCATATGAATGAACAAACCGCTAGAGAGTTATTGGCCCAAATGCGGAAATAATAAATAATGAACATTTATGTTTAATTGGTAAAAAGATTCGGATGATAAAAAAGCGCGACAATTTTTGTGCCTTAGTCCGAAGAGAGAACAATTACCATAAGTGTAAAGAGAAAAAGTGAATTACGCTGACTTAGCTTGAGAAACACAGGTTAGTCAGCGTTTGAGATTTTTAGCAATGAAAAGAAGGGTATCTTCCAATGATTTTTAATGGAAGATACCCTTCTTTTGCTTGCGTCTCAC
>NZ_JBCOJC010000072.1:0-3453 GCF_040925905.1 Enterococcus sp. 2201sp1_2201st1_C11_2201SCRN_220225 | reverse complement strand
GCTTTTCACTTTGCCATCATGAATTTCGATTAGACGATCGGCAATCGGCGCAATGGCTACGTTATGGGTAACAATTACTACGGTAGTACCATCTAAACGACTTTTATCTTGCAAAATTTTCAGTACTTGTTTACCGGTACGATAATCTAGCGCCCCGGTAGGTTCATCACATAAAAGTAATTTAGGATTTTTCGCCACCGCTCGAGCAATGGCCACTCGTTGTTGTTCCCCACCGGAAAGTTGAGCCGGAAAATTATCCATGCGCTCTCCTAGTCCTACATCTTTTAAAACAGCTTCAGGATCCATAGCAGTTGGCACGATTTCTGATGCCAGTTCTACATTCTCTTTTGCAGTTAAATTGGCTACCAGATTATAAAATTGGAAGACAAAACCTACTTCATTTCGGCGATAAGTGGTCAATTGTTTGGCATTATAGTTGGCAATGTCATTGCCGTCGATGATAACTTGTCCTTCATCGTTGGTATCCATTCCCCCTAGAATATTCAAAACTGTAGATTTTCCCGCACCAGAGGCTCCTAAAATCACCACTAGTTCCCCTTTTTCGATGCCAAAAGTAATGCCATCATTGGCAGTAATTACCGTATCCCCAGTTTTATACCGTTTATAGCTATCTAGCATTTCAATGTAGGCCATGTTTCTTCCTCCTCAAAACGAAACCGTTGTCACTCTTATGATACCCGAAGGAATAAACTTTGGCGAATGGTTTCTATTTATAGGATACCTTTCAGTTTTAGTCATATACTCACTAAACTCGTTGCTTAGCAAAGCTCTTGAAGTAATGAGTTTAAAATAGAAAAAAGGTTATGGCAAAAGGATCTCTCCTCTACGCCATAACCTTTTTAGCTTATTCTATACTTCAAACTGTTGCTTTATTTTGCCAAACGGTAAATTGCATCTGCAAAAATTACAGCAGAGTTGAACAAATCATCCAAGCTCATAAATTCATTGGCTTGGTGCATTGTGTCCGTGTAGTTAGGGAACATTGCCCCATACGCTACGCCTCGTTCTAACAAGCGACCGAATGTTCCGCCACCGATTACTTGTTCATAACCTTTTTCACCTGTATGGTCTTCGTAAACTTGTAACAAGGTAGCCACCAATGGATCATCCATTGGTACGTAGTGAGCCGGCATATCCCGATCGCCTTTTGTTGCTTTACCAGTATCACCTAGTAAATCGCTAATGGCTTTTTGTAAGCTGTCGCCAGTAACGCCTGTTGGGTAACGGAAGTTTAACGTAATGATGTTATCCTCAAAGTCAGGACCAAATTTCAAAATCCCAGCATTCATGGTTAGCTTACCCATGCGTTCGTCTTCTTTAGCTACTCCTAGTTTTTCACCGTAGAAGTCTTCATGAACATAGGCTGCTGCGGTGTGTAGGAAGTTTTTCGCTCCGGCTGCAAAATCATAACGATCTAAGAATGTAGCTAAGAACGTGCCAGCGTTGATTCCGATTTGAGGGCTAGCGCCGTGAGCACCTTTACCAACTAGGCTGATTTTCACCAATTGATCTTCAGCGACTAATTCGCCTTTTAAATTAACTTCTTTCAAATAATCTTCAAAGGCTACAGCAAGGCCTTCGATTACTGAACTATCGTCTACGGTAATGACAGCAGTAGCCGTACCCGGTACCATATTTTCCCGTAAGCCGGAATCAAAGCTTTCCAAAACAAAGCTACCTGCATTCGTGCCGTCGAAATGCATGGTAATCGTTACATTTCCTTTTTCACCATTGATAATTGGGAATTCGGCATCTGGTGAGAAACCGAAGTCTGGTTTTTCTTCATGTTTGAAGTAGTATTCCATATCGCCCCAGCCAGATTCTTCATCAGTACCAACTACAATCCGGACTTTTTTAGACAATGGCAAACCTAGTTCTTTGATGATTTTCAAACCGTAGTAAGCGGCAATACTTGGGCCTTTGTCATCAGAAGAACCCCGAGCAAAGATTTTGTTGTCTTTGATTACTGGCACATAAGGATCGGTATCCCAACCATCACCGGCTGGTACCACGTCCATGTGGCAAAATAGGCCTAGGGTTTCGTCTCCTTCGCCATATTCAATATGCCCTGCATAGTTGTCTACATTTTTCACAGTGAATCCATCTCGTTCACCGTAACCTAGCATGTGGATCAAGGCATTTTTAGGTCCTGGGCCAAATGGCGCATCTTTTGTCGCTTTGTCGTCTTCTCGATCACTTTTCACTTTCAGCAATTCAACTAAGTCATCAAGTAACGCATCTTTGCGTTGTTCTACTTCTTTTTTCCAATCGATAGACATGTTATTCCCTCCAGTTTATAAGTACAAATGGTACTATTTTCCTTTTCCATGATACACTTCTTCCTTAAAAATGACAAACAAGCTCTCCGAAAATTCTGGGTTTTCCCCTAGATTTGGTTATCGTGATATAATCAAAAGAAATGATTCAAGAGGTGGTAGGAGTGGAAACCATTAGCGAAAGCTTAGTCAAAACCGTCATTCAAAAACGACCCGCAATAAGTCATAAAGGCAATTTTGGTCATGTAACGTTAATTGGCGGTGACGCTCATTACGGTGGTGCAATTATTATGGCCACAGAAAGCTGCATCTTAGCTGGTGCCGGCCTAACCACCGTCGTCACCGCCAGCCCAAATCATGCCCCTTTGCACACCCGGCGCCCGGAAGCGATGGTTGTAGACTGGCAAGATTTTGCCGCAGTGGAACAAGCCATTGAAACCGCTGATGTCGTTTTAGCCGGTCCCGGTCTAGGAGAAACAGAAACGGCTCGAAAATTGCTGAACTTTCTCTTACAAAAACGCCGTCCAGAACAATGGCTGATTTTAGATGGTTCTGCCCTTACTTTATTAGCCGCAACTTCAGTAACAAAATTAGCAGAAAAACTCCGCTATCCTGAAACTGTCGTTTTAACACCTCATCAAATGGAGTGGCAACGTCTGAGCAAAATTCCGATTAAAGAGCAGAGCCAAGAGAACAATCAAAAAATTCAAGCTTTAATTGGTGGGACAATTGTAGTAAAAAGTCATCGCACAGAAATTTATGGTCACCATCAAATGTATCAAAATCCATTAGGAAATCCTGGCATGGCTACAGGAGGTACCGGTGACACTTTAGCCGGTCTTATCGCAGCATTTCTCGGTCAGTTTCCTAAAAACAGCACCACCATTGCTGCCGCGGTTTATCTCCACAGTAAAATCGGCGATGCCCTCTACCAAAGTGATTATGTAGTCTTGCCCACCAAGCTCAGCAGTCAATTGCCGAAGTGGATGAAACATTATGAAGAGCAAAATTAAAAATGCTAGACACTTTCCGATTATGAAAAGTGTCTAGCATTTTTTACTGATCTTTAACTAATGTTTCATAAAGCAGTTTCGTATAACCAATCCGTCCTTCTGGGGTCAGATGAACTTGATCTTCATAGAACCAATCGCTGTGG
>NZ_JBCOJC010000071.1:0-3948 GCF_040925905.1 Enterococcus sp. 2201sp1_2201st1_C11_2201SCRN_220225 | reverse complement strand
CCGAATCTTTTTTATCAATAAAAATTAAATGTTCGTTGTTTATCATTTAGGGAATACTTATGTCACGGTCCCTTTTTAGAATGGTTTTATGAGCTCATGTTGCTTTTCTTAAAAGCCACAAAAAGCCAACTGTTTATTTGGAATTTCGTAGTTTTTTTGATGACTTTAGCCGAAGCCATCAATACTAAAACTGTTTACTTTTGCTGTTTTCTAGGGGCATTGTGAGAAGTGTGTGTGAGGGTAAACGGATATTTTATTTTTCCCCCGATTAGTGTTAGAATAAGCGTGTTTGTTTTGTGATTGTAAACACAAAGATAAGCCGAAGTCTCTTATTTGAATTGTTGCTTTATAAATAGAAAGGAATTGTTTATGGCCTATAAAAATCTACAAGAATTTATGACCACATTGGAAGCAGCTGGAGAGTTAAAACGGGTGACGGCTCCCGTCTCAGCGCATTTGGAAATCACCGAGATTACCGATCGCATTTCCAAAGCTCGGGGCCCTGCTTTGCTTTTTGAAAATGTCCAAGGCTCCGCTTTTCCCGTGTTAATCAATGCCATGGGTTCCGAAAAACGTATGGCTCAAGCCCTAGGTGTGGAAAGTCTCAATGAAGTAGGCGAGCAAATTGCTGATTTAATCAATTTGGCTAACTACAGTGGCTGGTTGAAAAGTGCCAGTCAAATCCCTAAACTTTCCCGAATGGCGGCAGTCTTTCCTTTAAAAGTCAAAAAAGGCGCATGCCAAGAAGTGATCATGAAAGAACCGGATTTAACCAAATTACCGATTTTACAATGCTGGCCTGAAGACGGGGGCCCATTTATTACCTTGCCTTTAGTTATGACCAAAGACCCTGACAGTGGGCAACAAAATACTGGCATGTACCGCATGCAAGTGTACGATAAAAACACTACCGGGATGCATTGGCACTGGCATAAAGATGGTCGGGAAATCTATGAAAAATACCGTAAACTGGGGGGCAAGATGCCAGTTTCAGTCGCTTTAGGAGGAGATCCGGCGATTACCTATTCCGCCACAGCACCATTGCCAAAGATGATTGATGAAATGATGTTGGCTGGCTTTTTGCGAAAGCGTCCGGTGAAAATGGTAAAATCCATTACCAATGATATTTATGTCCCGGCAGAATCAGAATTTGTGATTGAAGGCTATGTGGATGTAAACGAACCTTTACGAGAAGAAGGCCCATTTGGCGATCATACCGGCTATTATTCTCTAGAAGACATGTACCCAGTTTTCCACGTGACCTGTATCACCCACAAGAAAAATGCCGTCTATCCCACGACAATTGTGGGCCAACCACCGATGGAAGACGATTATATGGGGCTGGCCACTGAACGGGTTTTCTTGCCATTATTGAAAATGATGGCACCGGAAATTGTAGATTTAGCCATGCCTTTTGAAGGTGTTTTTCATAACTGTGTGATTGTTTCCATTAAGAAGAAATTTCCTTATCACGCTCATAAAGTGATGAATACTTGTTGGGGCATGGGACAAATGATGTACACCAAGATGATTATCGTAGTAGAAGACAATGTAGATCCCCATGATTTTTCTAAAGTGGCCTGGAAAGTCTTTAATAATATTGATGCCAAACGGGATTTGGTGCTAAATGAAGGACCACTAGACGCATTGGATCATTCTTCTCCTCATGCTTTTTACGGCACTCGTCTTGGCATTGACGCAACGAAAAAATGGCCAGAAGAAGGCCACAATCGTCCTTGGCCAGCTGATGTGACCATGGATCAAAAAACGAAAGAATTGGTAGAGAAACGGTGGGCTGATTATGGCCTGGATTAAAACAGTTAGTAAAAAGCTTCACGCATACGGTGTTTTAGTGATGTTCCAACATACGATATTCTCTTTTTCTTTTGGGATTGTTTCTTTACTATTAGCGTCAAAAGGAGAATTTCATTGGCGGCGAATCTTACTTTTGATGATTGGACTACTGGCTGCCCGCACCGGGGCCAATGCCATTAATCGGGTGATTGATGCCAAGATTGACAAAGCCAATCCTCGCACCAGTACGCGGCAAATTCCCCAAGGAAAATTGAGTCAAAAAGAAGCACTGTGGTTTTCAATTTTTTGCTTTGCAATTACGGTTTTAGTTGCGGCGTTACTTGGCCCGGTGACTTTGGCTTTGTCTCCTGTAGCTTTACTTTTTATGGTGGGCTATTCTTATACAAAACGCTTTACGGCTTTGTGCCATTTAGTTTTAGGTTTCACTTGTGCCATGGCACCTGCGGGAGCGTGGATTGCCATTACCAACAGTTTTTCTTGGACAGCTTTCTTTTTAGCGGGTGCCAATATGTTTTGGGTGGCAGGTTTTGATATTATTTACGGCTCCCAAGACGTGGATTTTGATCGTAGTTATGGTGTTCATTCCATTCCAGCAGCGGTGGGCGTTAAAAATGGCTTGTTAATTGCGCGACTGTTTCATGGGATAGCTTTTGTCTGCTTGTTGTTAGTAGGGTTTTTGACGCCTCAATTTGGTTGGTTATATTTTGTGGGGCTAGGGATGATTGGCATCTTATTAATTTTTGAGCATTCCGTGGTGCGACCTGATCATTTGGCCCATGCGGAAATCGCTTCTTATAACGTAAACGAATTGGTCAGCCTCGTTTTTTTAGTAACCGGGGTTTTTGATATTTTTTTCTAGACAAATATAAAAGAAAAGAGGAAATGGTAAGATGATGAAAAAATTACTAAGTGCAGTAGGGATTGTTACGTTGGCATTGGCAACTTTAAGTGCTTGTGGTACAAAAGATTCTAGCGATACAGCGACTTCTTCTGCTAAAGAGGCTAAAACAGAAACCTTAACATTAGGAGTAATGCCTTCCACAGATAATATTCCTTTGATTTTAGCCCATGAAAAAGGCTTTGATAAAGATCACGGGGTCAATCTGAAATTGGAAACTTTTAAAGCGGCTAAAGATCGAGATGCGGCTTTCCAAGCAGGAAAAGTCGATGGGGTGTCCACCGACTTGGTGGCGATTGCGATTTACCAAGAAGCCGGCATGGATGTGAAGATTACCGGCAATACCTATGGTCAATTTGATTTAATTACTGGGGATGATTCAATTCAAACTACCGCCGACTTAAAGGGCAAAGATGTGATTTTGTCTAAACGGACAGGTACAGAATATGCCGTAACAATGATGCTAGAAAAAGCTGGCTTAACTGATGCAGATATTAATGTTAGCGAAGTGCCTCAAGTGCCTACTCGCTTGGAATTGTTGAAAAACAAACAAGCGCAAGGAGCGATTTTACCAGAACCATTTGCAACCATGGCTACAGCCGATGGATTGCGAGTGTTGGATTCTACTAAAAAAATTGGCATTAATCCTTTTGTGATGGGGATGCCTGCTGATGTCATTGACCAAAAAGCGGATGCGATTAAAGGCATGTATGAAGCCTATAATGATGCGGTCGATTACATTAAAGAACATGATAAGAGTGACTATATCCAGTTGTTTATCGACGAAGTAGGCTTTCCTGAAGATTTGAAAGATCAAATCACAGTACCAGATTACACACAAGCCGAACAAGCTACCGAAGCTGATATTACCAGTGCTTTTACTTGGGCCAAAGAGCACGATTTATTAACCAAAGACTTAACACCAAAAGATGTCTTGTCTGATGTTTACTTTAAATAATGATTTTTACAGCGACCCCAATTTTGCGGTCGCTGTTCTTGAAATAGGAAGGAAATAAGCTATGACGCGAGTATATCAAGATCGAACCATTGAATTATTAGCTCCTGTGGGTACCTTTGAAGATTTTAAACAAGTGATTCACAGTGCGGCCGATGCGGTGTACCTTGGGGGCAAGCAGTTTAATATGCGCATGCACAATCCAAAGCGCAATTTAAGCAATGAAGAAATTGCCCAAGCTGTGACGATTGCCCACGATTTAGACAAGAAAGTCTATGTG
>NZ_JBCOJC010000070.1:0-4677 GCF_040925905.1 Enterococcus sp. 2201sp1_2201st1_C11_2201SCRN_220225 | reverse complement strand
GTTATTTATTATTAAAAGCGATAACTGAAGAAGCAGGCAAAGCTATCGCAGTGGCACAGGAAATCACGTTTCCAACTCTAGAAACACAACCAGAGTTTATATTATTAAATGATCAGGGACTTTTAATACGTCAGTATCATTTATTTGTAACCCCGGAAGAACCACTTATTTTGGAAGTTTTTGGAGCTACGTATAATGAAAATGACGTAGCAGAGCCAGCTAAAGCTGCTGCGACTGCGATTAGTACAGCAAAAACGGTTGGCTTTGAAGCTTTATTTCAAGACCATTGTCGCATCTGGGATGAACTGTGGCAACAAGCCGATGTAGTGATTGAAGGTGATGAAGAAGCCCAACTAGCTTTACGGTACAGTATTTATCATTTGCTGTCTATTGCTCCTCGTCATTCGGATCAGGTGTCCATTCCGGCTCGAGGGCTTTCAGGTCAGACCTATAAAGGAGCAGTATTTTGGGATACGGAGATGTTTATGCTACCTTTTTACATGCGGACTTTACCTAAAGTGGCGCGTAATTTACTGTTGTACCGAGTTCATACCTTGCCAGGAGCCTTAGAAAAAGCTCAGAGCTATGGGTTTCAGGGGGCATTTTATGCTTGGGAAAGTCAAGAAGGGGGCTTTGATGCGACTTCAGATTATAACGTCACGGATGTCTTTACAAAGAGGCCCATGCGAACTTATTTCAAGGATAAGCAAATTCATATTAGTGGGGATATTGCCTACGCTATTGGTGAATATGTGAAATGTACGGGAGATTATTCGTTAATTTTGGCAGGTGGGGCAGAAGTCATTTTTCAATGTGCGGCCTTTTATGCCTCTTATAGTTACTATAAACCGAATAAGGAGCGTTATGAATTTGTTGATGTGATTGGTCCTGATGAATATCATGAGCGAGTTTACAACAACGCTTATACCAATAAAATTGCCAGTGAGACTTTAAAGCTTGCGTTGAATTTGTGGTCAGAGCTCGAAGACGAATACTCGGAATTTCTAGAAATTTTGTTGGGAAAAACGGGTCTAGAAGGACAACGGTCAATTTGGCAGGAGTTGGTCTCAAAGCTTTACTTACAAGAACCAGATCAAAATGGCTTAATCGAACAGTTTGATGGCTATTTTCAGTTAGAAGACACCACCGTAGCAGATGTGCGTTCGCGTTTGTTAGATTCTAAAGAGTACTGGGGTGGAGCTTATGGTGTAGCTGCAGATACTCAAATTATCAAACAAGCCGATGTTATCTTGATGTTGCAGTTATTTGGCGAGGAATATCCTCTTGAATTTTTACAAAAAAATTGGGAGTATTATGAGCCTCGCACGGAACATGGGTCTTCATTAAGTGCTTGTCTTTACGCTTTAGTGGCTTGTCGTTTTGGTAATCAAGAATGGGCTTATCCATTTTTTATGAAAACTGCTACGGTTGACCTTTCTGGGAAAAGTAAACAATATGCTGGTACGATTTATATTGGCGGAACGCATCCCGCAGCCAATGGTGGAGCATGGATGACGGCAGTTCTTGGATTTGCTGGTTTAAAAGAAACTGGTGAAGTCACTGCTACCCCTCGCTTACCTGAAAAATGGCAATCTGTGACTTTTAAGACGCATTATCAAGGAAAAAGGTATCAAGTTAAGGTAAGTCAAGAGAAAGTGGAAATTAGTAATTTATAAGAAGTAAAAATGATAAAGCCTCGTTGAAAGTGAAGTCAACAGAGGCTTTATCTTCAGTAGTGAAATAACCGATATTGAGTAAGTCAAAGCGTATCCCTTGCAGATTTTATTACCCAGGAGTATGCTATTTCTGTTGGATTTTTGGGATATGGCCAAACTGGTAAGGCGCCTGACTCTGAATCAGGTAAGTGCAGGTTCGAGCCCTGCTATCCCAATCGTTATTCTCCCAATTTAGGTCTTTCTACGTTTGCGATGTAGAAAGGCTTTTTTATTTGGCAAAATTCATCTGATTCTGATACTCCTTCTCAGTTAAGCTTCATTGGTTGTAATACAAGAAATTTCTTCTATGCTAAAGGTAGAGGTTGTGCTTTAAAAAGGAGGAAGTATCATGACTCATTTTAAAAAATTTATGATTACACTTATGGTTGGCGTTTTGGCTTTAATGGCTGAATTCGTTCTAAAAAAACCGGAATGGGCCTTTTTATTAGTGGCGATTTTAGGTGGTTTACTAGCATTATCCATGTTAAAAGAAATGGTTGCGACTTTACGCAGTGGCCGCTATGGTATTGATATTTTGGCGATTACAGCAATTGTAGCTACTTTAGCGGTTAAAGAATACTGGGCTAGTTTGATGATTTTAATCATGTTAACTGGTGGAGATAGTTTAGAAGACTATGCCAGTCAAGAAGCAGGGCGGGAATTGCAGCAGTTGTTGAAACAAGCCCCTACGTTAGCCCACCGAATCAGTGCTAGTAAATTAACCGATATTCCCGTGGAGCAAGTCCAAGTGGGAGAGCGGATTTTAGTAAAGCCTCAAGAATTAGTGCCTTTGGATGGTTTAGTGTTAACTGGTTCTAGTAATGTGGATGAATCTTCATTGACTGGAGAAGCGAGACCTGTGAAAAAAGACCGGGGCGATGAAGTGATGTCAGGGTCAATCAATGGGGATGAAGCCTTAGAAATCAAGGTCACAAAGCTTGCCCAAAATTCTCAATACCAAACAATTGTAAAATTGGTAAAAGAATCCCAAGCAAAACCGGCTCATTTTGTTCGCTTGGCGGATCGTTATGCGGTACCTTTTACATTGTTAGCCTATGGAATTGGTGGCTTGGCTTGGTTAGTGACGGGAAATCCCGTACGCTTTGCTCAAGTTTTAGTGGTCGCGTCTCCTTGTCCGTTAATTTTAGCGGCGCCTATTGCGTTAATCGCAGGAATGAGTCGCTCCAGCCGTAATGGAATGATTGTCAAAACAGGAACGACCATTGAGAAGATGGCGGAGGTGAAAACGGTCGCTTTTGATAAAACCGGTACGATTACCGCCGGAACTTTGGCTGTGGAAAAAATTATTGCCCAAGGACCTTTTAATGAAGAAGAACTACTAGCCATAGCAGCAGGGGCAGAAGAAAGTTCCAGTCATATACTGGCACGTTCTTTAGTTCAATACGGTAAAAGTAAAGTTACTTTGCATCATTTTGATGAGGTGAAAGAGGTAGTTGGACAAGGAATCGAAACGATTTACCAAGGAAAAACAGTAAGAATCGGCAGTGCAGAGTTTACCCATGCACAAAAGACAGCCCATGAAACGGCAATTTATATTGAATGGAATCATCAAGTAGTAGGACAGATTCTCTTTAAAGATCAGATTCGTCCAGAAGCAAGAACTACGATTGAAACATTAAAGAGCTTAGGCGTGGCCAAGGTCATGATGTTAACCGGTGACCAAGAGTCCATTGCTAAAGAAATTGCGCAAGAAGCAGGGATTAAGGAGATTCACGGGGGCTGTTTACCAGAGGATAAATTAGCTATTTTAAGAGAAGTTCCTAAAAGCAAGCGGCCGCTGATGATGGTGGGGGACGGGGTCAACGATGCTCCGGCACTAGCTGTAGCTGATGTGGGCGTGGCAATGGGAGCTCGGGGTTCTTCAGCAGCTAGTGAAAGTGCTGCTGCGGTAGTTTTGAAAGATGATTTAAGCTGTGTAGCCAATGGTGTCGCAGTCGCCAAGCAAACCATGAGAATTGCCAAACAGTCGGTTTTGGTAGGGTTAGTTTGTTGCGTGATTTTAATGGTGATTGCCGCTTTTGGCTGGATTCCTACATTATTAGGAGCGATTTTGCAAGAAGTAGTGGACACATTGTCCATTTTAAGTGCATTACGGGCTAAAAATGATCGCTCGTAATAAGTAAAGCCAGTGAAAGGACGTAGCGAAGGAAAGTTGTTATACTATTCGTAGCATATGTTAGGAGGATAACATGGATAAACCTAAAATTTATCAGATGAGCTTTGCCAGTGTTTACCCACTTTATGTGGCAAAAGCAGAGCGTAAAAACCGACAAAAAGCCGAAGTAAATCAGATAATCACTTGGCTAACCGGCTATTCCGAAACAAAACTGGCAGAACAAATTGCGAAAGAAGTTGACTTTGAAACCTTTTTTAAGGAAGCACCTAAAATGCAGCCCAACCGTTCTTTAATCAAAGGCGTAGTCTGTGGGGTGCGGGTAGAAGAAATTAAAGAACCTCTTATGCAAGAAATTCGCTATTTGGATAAGTTGATTGATGAACTGGCAAAAGGAAAAGCTATGGGAAAAATCCTACGAAAATAATTAAGTTGGCCAAAAAGTAGCCCATATTTTGTGAACAAAGTATGGTGATTGAAAGAGAAATTTTGCTTCTTTATGAACAAATTTTGACTTTTTCTCGGAAACCTTTACAAATAACTTTTGTCATGGTATAACCTCAAAAAAGAAACATCGAGGTGAGGACCAATGAAAAAAACTGATGTGGAAAAAGGTATGATCTACGAGGCGGAAGTTGTCGGCCAAAAAGGGCGTCAACAAGTACAAATCCTCCGTGTTCTGGAAAAAACTTGCACCGTGGAATTAAAAAAGACTGGCGAGCTAGCCTTAGTCAAAATCGAAAGCTTAACTAGCGTCTAAAGAACCCCGGTAATCACGTTGATTTTGTGATTACCGGGGCATTTTTATGGCTTGATATAGGCATAACC
>NZ_JBCOJC010000006.1:29896-93125 GCF_040925905.1 Enterococcus sp. 2201sp1_2201st1_C11_2201SCRN_220225 | reverse complement strand
GCATATGTCCCAGCCGGACTACCTTTTGATATGTTGTTCGTCTTGCTTTCCAGATAACTAAAATTATCATTCAGCGGCTGCGCTTTAATCTCACCGCTTACTGGTTGTATTGGCATTTGCAAATCAACTCCTTACATAAATAAAAAGCCTAGCGATTGCTAAGCTTTGGTATAATATATTCAAAACGAGAGGTGAGGCTTGTGTGGGAAATTTTTTCTAATACGGAAACCGTTCTAGGCTTTATAGGTTCTATAGTTTCTGTATTGACTTTTTTATTAGCGTTACGGGTGAGAAAACAAGTATATTCTACATTGGATAGAGTTAGTTTTAGAGAAAATTATGAAGCTTTACTTGGCATAATCAACGGATTAAAAGATTCGCTTAATGCAAATAACTTCAATCCAGATACTTTAAAATCACAAATTTTCGAATTGGCTGCTGATTTGGAATCTAGATATTCTTTCTTCCCGTATAAAGTAAAGAAAGCAATTAAATCTCTTAAGAAAATTAGGTTTCATGAGCTTCCTACTAATCAAGACGAAAGAATAAAGCTGGTTGGTAACTTAATAATTCTTTCCAATCAACTTAAAAAGGAGACGATTTAATAATGTTTGAACAAACTGCACAACTTATAGACAAACTAGTTGATGGTACTCTATCAAAAAAATACGTTTGGCAAAAAGCTGTACCTCTCCCTGGTGAAATTACAGCAAACTATCCGATTGAAACGTACGCAATGATTGAAACACACAAATCATATTGGTGTAAGAACAATGAAAATATGGTGGCCTTAGTTTCTATGCACTACAACAAGTATTCCATATTCCTCTATTCATACAAAAGCAATGAGTTTAGCGAATACCCTATCCCTATCCAATCATACTTCCGTTTAAGAACCGTCATTCAGAATCAATTAGGCATCAGTGACAAAATGCTTAATGATTTTCTGAACTCCTAGATCCTTGCAAAGGGATCTTTTTTATTTGCTGTTTTAGCATGGTTAATGACCGCATTAAAATCACGATGCTCGAAACCGAAAAAGAAATTGTAATTCCCCACAAAACCACTGTTAACATGTGTTCCCCTCCTAACTAAATTTGTGATACCACTCAAAACTCACCGTTGCATTAGCCGTTTCAGCCTCGAACAGAAATCCGTTGCTCCCCGGACCTAACTTGAAAAAATCCCCATCGATAATAGTATCTCTCCCATTAAGCTGTAGATTAAACATCTCAGTATCAATCACGACTGTGCCGTTAGTGATGTCAGGCACAGCCATAGAAACTCCACTGCCGATATGAGTAACTGAGCCATCTTTGACAGTGCCTTTGATAGTAATTTTGATATCCGCATTCAGACTTGAGTAGTTTTCCAAACCAGAATAGTGCCGGCTGTAAATCCATTTAAACGACTGTGTGTTTGGATAGGATTTTGAGCCGTATGGGTTGCCGGTATCATATTTCAACGGTTTCGCTGGATCGTAGGCGTTTGATTCTGCATACTCATGCGGGTCGTAAGCCACGAACTCAAGCGGCACTTTTTCCAAAATACTTTTCACATCTGGGATAATCGGTGAGTTTAATCTCAAATAGGCAAACCGCTTATTTGTATCGTCAAACTGCACCTTGATTAACGCTGGGTTGCCTTCTGCATCAAGTAAAAAACTCATTAAGTTGTCCATCAGGCCGTTAAACTTCTCAAAGTCAGCCTCCAAAACATTAGCTTGCAGACTGTATACTTTAGGGCCAATTTCGCTACCAAAATACCAGTCCCCGGATACGCCGGGGATATGTTGCGATTTGTGGGAAATACTACCGGACCGGGGTCTATCGTGGTCTCTCAGAGGGCGCAAGCTAAAATCTTCAAGACGCAAAACTTGGCCGTCCTTTTCTAAAGTTATCATCTCATCGCCCTCCTAAAACCAGATTGTGCAGCTTTTTCGGTTGTCCGTTTATCCAGAGCTACTGCGATTCTTTCAATATCCGCCTCTTCACGGACATTAAATACCGCTCCGTCTAGTAGGCCTTGGTTGTTAATAGTCACGTTAACAGGTTGATTTGATGATTGATTGCCTCTACCGGTTCCATTTCCTTTGAACTGATTATTAGCAAAAGCTAATTCAGGAGTGAGCATTCCATCCATAAGAGCTTGGGCGCCAGGAATTTTCCGAACTAAATCAGAAATAGATGGGATTGAACCATTAATCAAATTTGATAATGGATCAGCATCTACGGAATTAGATATAGTGTCATTGATTTCGTCCGCCCATTTTGAAACATTATCTTTTGTATCATCGAATCCACTTTCTAACCCTTTTGTAAGCCCATAAACAAGCGCTAGTCCGTTTGCTACCAGTACTGTTCTATCGTACGGAATAGGACCTTTCAGCTTTGCAATAGTCGAGGCCCATCCAGAAACGGTTGCTTTCACGTCCTCAAAGCCAGAGAGCAAACCTTCTTTTAAACCGTTAACCAAGGCTATGCCGTTTTCTATTAGGGCACCCCCTGGCAACGATTCAACCAAAGCAGAGAGTAAATTTTCTCCAGCAGCAGACATTTCTCCTCGATTGTTTCTGATGTTATCAGCCATACCATTCACGAGGTCGGTTGCCGCCTGAAACAAGCGGTCTTGCACCTTTAAAATACCCTCTACCGCAGCATCGACAATGTCCATGCCGGCATCGACAATATCATCAATACTGTCCGCGATTCCCTCAAGGATTTGAACAATCAAGTTCACGCCGGCTTCAATTACATCACCGGCTTTTGAAGCCAGTCCATTCAGAAATTGAACTATCAAATTCAGGGCTGCTGCAATAATATCAGGCATTTTAGAGGCTAATCCGTTTAAAAAGTTAATCAATAGGTTTGCCCCTGCCACAACAATAGAGGGCATTTGTTCAGCCAACGCTGTTAAGAAGGCTACAATGAGTTCAGCAACCTTCACTACTAAATCAGGCAATTTTTGAGTAATTCCATCTAAAAATGCGATTAGCAAGTTCATACCAGCTATGACAATTTCCGGCATGTGTTCTGTCAATGCCGTTAGCCACGTCACAATTAACGTAGCTACTGATTCCACAAGCAGCGGAACTTGCTCTGTAATTCCTGCTAACAAAGCTAGAATCAATGCACCACCGGCAACGATAATCTGCGGTAACCCGGCTGTTAATGAAGCTAAAATAGCCACGATGATAGCCGTGGCCGAAAGTGCGATTTGTGGCACCAGTAGCAAAATAGCTCCCGTAAATGCCATGATTAATTGGCTTGCAGCAAGAGCTAAAGTAGGAAGTCCTTGCGCTATTCCTATAGCAATAGCTGCAATTATTTCCAAACCGCCAGAAATAATACCTGGTAAAGAACCAGCGATAGCAGTCAGAATCCCTTCGATAGCTTTGCCGGCAGAAGAACCGATAAGAGGCCCGTTTTTCTGAATACTTTTTGCTAAGTTGCCAAATCCCTCAACAATCTTATCAATCCCTTTCGAAACATCGCCTCCACCGATTACTTTAGCGATTAGTTCGAACGCCTTAATAAACAGCCCAATTGGGCCGAGCATTCCCAAAATGACCGTTTTCAAAACCTTAATTGCGATTTTGAATGGGTCGATTCCTTTAGAGCCATCCTTAAATCCGTTAATCAAGTTCCGAATTCCCAAAGCCAATTTGGTCATTCCGTCCCACAGGCTTTCTGGAAAAAGTTTAATAAAATCAGCTTTTAGAGCCGATACGCTAACAGACCAATCGTCAAAAGCTATTGCTTTAAATGCCTTTGCAAGGATTTGAATTCCTTTCACCACATCGTCAATAGGAGCAGCAAAGGTTTTTAGTGTTTTTATCACTCCGTCAACTTTAGAACGGAATTGATCATTCGTTTTGTAGAAATACACAAACGCGGTCACTAGGGCACCGATAGCAGCAACCACTAGAAAAATTGGGCTGGTCAGCACCGGAATGATAGCCCCTAAAGCTTGCATAATTTTCGCGAATCCGGCGGCCTTCATGTAGACCGCGCCGAAAGCTACTACCAGCGTTGCAATAACGCCGACAATAACCCCAACCAATGCTGGGTTTTCCCGTAGTTTTTCAGCTAGCGTTGACATGGCGCTAGATAGTTTTTTCACTACGCCAAGAAACGGGTCAAGCAATGGTGCGCCAAATGCAGCCGCTAAGTCAGTGATAGACTGCTTCATGTTACCGAAGACGTTTTCTAACCCATCTCCTTCGCGAGCCGCTTGACCTAAAGCACCCGAAAGCTTGTTGCCGTCCTCAACCATCGCCAGCAAAGTAAGCTGTTTCTGCGATTCATCAAGATCTTTAAACGACTTCCCGTATAAATCATTCGCCTTAGCATTACGAGTAGTCTCGGTAGCGGAAATTCCTAGTGCGGCGTCATTCTCAAAGTTCCCTTTTAAAAACGACTGCAAGGATTCCGTCGTATCCTCAATCGAGCGGTCATAAAAAGCCGCGCTATCTGCGGCGGCTCTCGTTGCTCTACTACTTAAATCCAGTGCCCCAGCAGTATCCATTCCTGCTGTCTTCGCAAAGGCGGCCATTTGAGTAAACGACCCTTTTAACCGATTCGGTAGCATCGAGGTTTCTTTGGCAATCCCGTCTAGTGACTTGGTAGCTTGAGTTCCCATGCCGTCAAACACTTGGTCAAACTGAGCGTTCATCGCAGCAGCATCTCCGGCGGCTTTGATGGAAAATCCGGCAAATGCGACAGCGGCAGAACCTATACTAAGAGCGGCTGTTTTGGCAAATGCTGTTGATTCTTCCGACAGCTTCTTAAATGCCTTAGAATTGCCAATCGTCTTATCTAATTCAGTTGCAGCCTCATTACCAAATTGCTGATACTGACTTCGGGCTTTGTCTGTTTTTAAATCAACTTCAATGATTACGGAGCCGTCATTCGCCATCTACACCACCTCTTCCCTGTTTTGCCATGTATTCACGTTTCTGCTTGAGGTCCATCATTTCAAACTCAAGAGCGGCGCGATCTTTTTTGAGGGCTACGGCTTGCTTAGCCCTTCTGATTTCTTCAATTTGGTCTTGGTCGGCATTTTTCGGATAATCCATCTGTCGGATGCGAATTACTCGTTTAAAGTGGGTTTCATCCGATAGACCACCAACCAAAGCGTTAAACTTATCCCAATGCAAAGTTTTTTTCTTCCGTTCCTCCAGCAAATCCATGCCATAGTCCATCAAAAAAGACGAGTATATGTACCCAGAATCTTCCTCAAAGTCGTACCAGGTCCTATTCTCGTCTTCTAAAATATTTCCTTTTAAATCACGCACTACGTTTTCGCTCGGAGTTTGATCTCCCGCAATTCGTTTAATAATTGCCTCGCTAAGCGGAATGATATCCTCGTACGGAATTACCTCGGCTATTTCGTCAAGGTCTTCTGGGAAACTATCTCCCCACTCAATCGCGACAATCATTACTAGCGAGCTAAAAATTTTGGTATGTGCGTCTAACTCTTTGTCCTTCCACATTTCATACCAGCGGAGAACTTTGGAAAACTCTAAATCAATGGGGTATTTATGACTATTGACAACCAAATAATCGTCAATCCCCCACGCAAGAGACAGCGGCATAAATCATCACCCCTGTTTCTTGCCCTCAATATAAGCATTGGCTTTTTTCTTGGTTTGTAGAGCTTGGAATTGTTTTGCGACTTCTGCAAATCCGTCTAAAACAACATCTACATCATCGTCAGCAACTTCCATTAATCGGTCAAAAGAACCTTCGCCAAGAACTAACTCAACACATTCTTTAACGGTAGCTTCGATATTCGAGGTAGCCTGTTTCAAAGCTTCTGTGTCGTGATTTTCGGATGCTAACTTGATATCATCTTCGTACTTCCGCAAGTCTTCTTCCATTTTTGGTAAAGCCACAAGGTATTGATTCCGATACTTAGAGCCTGTTTTGATTTCAAAATCTAATCCGCCTAATCGGACCGGTTGAACTTTCTTTTTAAATCCAACTTCAATTACATTCGTTTTCTTATTTGCCATAAATATATCCTCCTAGTGTTTAATCAAAAGAAAAAAGCTAGCCATTTCTGACTAGCCTTCTGGTGGTGTAACTGGTTTGGAATCTTCCGGAACTCCATTAAAGGAAATCTGGCATTCAAAATTCCCGCGGTTATTGGCAGAACCACCGGTGTGAACAATACCCGATAAAGTAGAATTCCCCATGGTAACCCGTCCATCCGGCTCTGTATGTTTAAAGAATACAATCCGATCTTGACCGGATTTTCCTAACCGGTCACGAATGAATTCTTGTGCTGGATCCGTTGCGTATTTGCGGTGACCAGTAAAGGCATATACGCCAGTTACCCGTGTAATATCGGTATTGGAGCCACCTTTATCACCGTAATATTCGTATGTTTCGGACTGCTCGTCTTGAGACGGGCTCACTTCTTGGATACCATCCGCCAATTCAAATAATTCAGTTGGTTCAGTTTTGTTATCGGCTGTAGCTTCACCGATTTCATACTTGTTCATCCAGTTTGGTGCAAAACCTGTTGCTTCTGGCATATTTAATTCCCCCTATTTTTCAATATTTAGTAAGAGATTCAGGACATAGACATAAGCACCGTGCTCTGTCTGTCCAAGCCCTCGTGGTTGTGTGTAAGTTTCACTATTTTCAAATAAAAAAGAGCCATCGCCAGATTCTAGCGTGACCCATTTCTTGTTTTCCATGCGCGGCAGCTTATCAAAACTATCCGCTATTTTCCAAGCATCCTCAAACGCTTGCTTTTGATTGGTGTTTTTGATGGTAACTTGTATCATCATCTGGATTGACCGATTCCTGCCAAGGTCCTGTTGCGCTCTTCCAGTAGAAACACCTTGCAACGCAACATCTCGGCTGTTGTCTTGAGGCGGATTGTCCTCTTGAATAATTTGACGACCAGCAGACGTGGTGCGTGGCGTATCAAGTCCAAGGGTACGGATATGGTCCGCTACCTGTTTAAAGATATCCATCACAACGCCTCCTTAATCTTTTGCTCGGCAAACTCTAACCATTGAGCTAGATGATTTGCCTTGGCCGTCAAAAACCATTGCGTAGTCGCCATGGGATTGTGATTTCGCAAGGCGCTTTTCCCAAAGTAAGCATAGGCTGCATATTCGGTATCCCAGATAATCAAACCATCTGGGAAGTTGCTTGCAGACCAAACAGAGCTCTCGGTAGCACCAGTGTCTTTCATGACGTACTTGTTGGAATCCTTGGCTATTTGGATAGACAAAGGATTCACAGCCGCTTCAATACGATTGCTAATTGCTCCCCAATTACCTTTAAAAGTACCGCTCATTGGAGCATCACCTCTAAATGGTGTGGTTCCGGTCCAACATCGTAAGCCTCTTGGACTTGGATAATCGACAATCGCCGCCCGCGGAAAGTGATTGTGCCACTCTCCAAGACATTGACATATGGCTGAGAATTGACCCGGTCAATAAAGAGAATGCCGGTAGTATAGACCTCGCTGTTATCTGTCGTTGTAACTTTTTTTCGAGTGGGTTGAAACCGCACTCGCTTTATTTCTCGACTTTTAGCAGATGCACTGCCTCCCATACCGCCGTCCCCCTCATCTTCCGGAGGTGTATAGGTGACAGAATGAATCAGCAGATGGAGCGGTATAGGTTTAAATGACACCAATCCTCACGCTCCTTTTCCGTAGCAATCCAGTCGCATCAAGAAAGGTTAGGCAAGCTGGAGCAACCCGATTTGCTTGTTTGCTAGTGGATTGCACGCCAGAGTAGCTAAAACTACTAATAGAGACAGCATCACCGCTTGCTGTACTGCCGGAGATATCAGAAAAAACACCTTCGACTTGATAAAATTCAATCTGGGCACAGCAAGCATTTTTAATTTGTTCTTGCACCTCAGTGGTAAACTTATCAAGTCCAATTTTAGGTATCTGGTAATCGGTCAGTACGTCAATCAAGCGAGTGGCCCGTGCCGCCAATTTTTGAAAATCAGCGGATTCCACAGGCTCACCCATGTATTCGGATTTGTAATAAGCCTCATCTACATAAGGTTCAGCCATGGTGCTCACCTACTTTGTTTTTTTGTCTGTCCGTTCCAAAAAAGGACCGCCAAACTTTGCTAAGTTCTTTTCGGCTTCTTCGGCCCGTTTGACAGTCATTTCAATTTCTTTTCCGGCTGTGTATAGTTCCTTGGTTTCTTTATCTCGGAACTCTTTTAAGACTTTGTAATTTGCCATTTAGATCACTCACCCTTCTGGCGCTTGCTCTGTCAATCCAAAATATCCCAAAGCTTTTGGCTCACGGATAACAAAGTCAACATCATCCAACATAAAGTGGTAAGTCGCTTGTTTCGCAACGGCACGGCTGTCTTGTGCAGCGGTTGTCAAAGTAATAGACAGGCCAGAAACGACAGCTAAGTTTTCGTATGGCGTGAACAGAATCACGTCATTAGCCATGGATTCAACGACTTCCACGCCAAACCCGCCAATATTCCGTAGTGCACCATCAACTAAAACGGCATCACCAAGTGGGGTATTGCGATTTTGCAACTCAACTACATAGTTAGTAGCGGTAGCTTGGGACATAAAGAACTTAAACGTGCCTTGACGCAAGTATTTAGGCTCAATCTCAGCAGTAGCAGCAGTCAATTCTTGGATGGTCGGCAATGCCGCGCCTTCTTTTTTGACCACAGCAGAATTTTTCGCCAATTTGATATAGCCATCATTTAATTTGACGAAGGCATCGGTAGAATCAGAATCACCATTAAAGGCTAAGTCCTGCAAATCAGCCGAAAACTGTTGTTGCATTAAAGATAACAGCGCTTGACGGACATCTTGCCCGCGAGTACGAGCAGTATAGAAGGTGTTAGAGTTAGAAATCCAAGTGTCCATATACACTGGCACCAAAGTAAATGGCACCGTGCCCTCTTCGGCGATGTCAGTGCCGGTATCAGGCGTATTGATGCCTTGGTGCAATTTCAAGGTGCGCTTTTTAACGCCCAATTTGTCCAAGGAACCAGTCCCCGATTTCGCAAAGTGCTTATACAATTTTCCGATGGTACCAGCAGTAGCTACGGCATCAAGGAAAAAGGCGCGGGCGTTGTCGTCGCGCAATGTCACGTCGTTCCCGGCTTTTTGGATTGCGGACATTTGTTTCATCAATGCCTCGTTAGATAATACGTTATTCATATTTGTTTTCCTCCTTATTCAGACATTGGGAAAGCAGCGTCCACATAAGATGGAACTTCCGATTTCTCAACGGTTTCTGTGTAGTTTTGTTCGGTTACGTTGGAAAAACGAGCTTTTTCAAGCTTTTCGATTTTCTCGTTCAAAGGCGCGATAGATTCAGCAACCGCTTTAGCAACTGCTTTTGCATCTAAAGTCGTGTCTTTTTCGTCTTCTTCGCCCTCTTTTTTCTTCTTGTCAGCTTCTTTGGGATCTTCTCCCTTGGTTGCTTTTTCCAATTCATCTAATCGTGTATTGACCGGGGCTAATGCTTCACCAAGAGCTTTTACTAATTCTTCGTGGGTCATATCTTGTTCCTCCTTCGATTTTTTTGTACTAAAAAAGGACTTAACCGTTTCGATTAGTCCTTGCTTAGTAACTGATTTAGTTGTTGGTATGGTACTAATTAATTCTGACAATTCACTGATTTCTGATTGAATTTCAGCTACTTTTTCTGCATCGTCATTGGTGTAAATATCCAGAATAGACCAAGACGCCCTTTGAAACGCCTCGATTGCGGCATTGATATCTCTATAGACCTTTCTTTGGTTATAGTTTTCAGCTGTTTGCTTGGCGACTTCCTCAACTTGTGCTGTACCTGCTAAGGAATACCCGGTAAACTCTCCTTTTTGGATATCCTCCCAAAGTTCATCAGTCGCTTTAGTTACCAAAACCCATGTCCCTTTAGTAATGGTAGTATCAGCAATAGTCATATCCACTGGCGCAACATAGCTTTCTACAACCTTGCCAGCATTCGTGGTGAAATCGTGCTGTTTATCAATCTGCTGATAGTCTTCCATAAAACTATGAGCCGCTTTCTCAATCGTATCAGCGTCCATATAATCGCCGTGAGCGTCTTCTACGTCCGGTTCATACACCACGCCATAAACAAGCTTTTGTGGGTCGTCGGCCTTTGTCACAAGGCGGACAGATGTTTCAAATGTCGGTTCACCAACGGCTTTGGTCAAAAAGAATGATTTCTTATTGGCCGCCTTATCGACATATGAAACGTGTGTTACTGTTACATTTTCCAGTTTTCGCATTTTCTCACCACCTTTCAATGAATTTCGCCTTAACCACGGCTATGGAGATACTTTGGACCACTCGCCTTCCTGACCATTAACGATTGGTCTCCGCATAACCACGTCTACTTCCCCATTTCCGTTGTAGTAGGCGATTTCTTCGTATTCTATTTCTTCCGGAGGTTTCTTAACTGGTAAATCAAAAAGCTCCACGACATCGCGTAAAGTTCTCTTTTCCCAACGTTTGTTTTGTGTGTTCATAACGATTCCTCCTTATTTGGTCTCCTCTATCAAAACAGGCTCCATAAAACAGTGGCAGTGGATTGATTCCTTAGCAGACAACATAGGATCGCGAGGGTATCGGCAACTCTCACCATTGACAATAAACAGTTCGTCCTTGGCAACCGTTTGGCCGTCCGCTTCTTCGTGACCTTTTCGCGGATCGTTAATCCCGTGAGTGTGGTGCCAAGTTTTTCCGACGATGGCATCATTCTGCATAAAAGCCTCGTACTCTGACGCCGAATACATTCGTAGGCCCTCGGTAATTGACGTTGTTCTAGCTCGTTTACGTTCAAATTCTGGCAGATTGGACAGCTCACGTTCTAACCACTTGATTCCCTTTCCGTCCTCGTATGAGGCTTGAACGAGCTTTACCACAGCGTCCTTGGTTGTTAAATCCATCAATTTCGGTAGGCCTTTCAGCCACTTCTCAATGTCTCGATAAGACTTGGTTCGATAGTCGAAGGATTCCGGTCCGCTCCACTTAGCGTTAAACTCATCAAACAAGCCAAAAAAAGTCTTGCGGAGTTCTGGCGCTACTTTATCTGCCATTGCAGATTTAAAGGAACGTTTATTTAGGTACGCGGAAATAACGGCCTTGGGCGGTTTTCTGTTTTTGAATCGCTTGACCAGCTTTTGAACGATTTCCCAAGTTTCTTCGTAATCGTTTTGAAGTGTATCGTCCAGCTTGTCCTCGACGCCTAGAATATATTTCAGCAGAACAGGAACAAACAAAAAGCCGGCAGCTTCTAAAAGCTTTGCCAGCTCATCGTCCTCCTCATTTTTGATTAGTAATGCTAATTTGATAAGTTCCTCATCATTAATCATCGCTAGTCCTCCGAATCATCCGGCGGACACTTGCTGCTACTTCCGATAAGTCGTTGTCGCCATAGGCTTTGGATAGATCAACTCCCATCGATTGAGGCTGTTGCGCTGATTCCATAGGATAATTGTATTCATTCCCATCAAACGGCTCTAACGGCTTGTTAAGCACCTTAGACAACAAGTCTCGTAAATCGTTAGGAGCCACCGCTTTAGCATTAATGGCCGGGTCAAGAATCGCCTTGATGTCCTCCATGTTGGTAAGATTGGAAGATTTGAGATAGACCTCGGCATATTGAAAGCCATACTCGATAAACAATTGATTAATCCGCCAAGCAATACTTTCTCGCCGCGGTTGGAATACCTGTTCCTCGGTAAGTTCCTTGGCTGTCTCTACCGTAGCTCGGTTGTAATCTTGCGAAAGCCCTACATAAACTGGCGGTAACCGGAAAGCTGACAAAACTGCATTAATGGTGCTTTGGTCGTATTCCAAAAATAGCGCATCTTTTTGAAGGATATCAGCTAGTTTCTCAATCCGAATCGCCGGCTTGTATTTATCATCCATACCCAGCATCTCATCAGTGGGACTGACTTTTTCAGCCTCTAGCAAGAGGAACTTGTGCTGATTTTCCTCACCACCAATAGCATTGGCATAACCTTGCAGGCTTGCTTCTGATTCCGGGGTGAGTTGGGCGTTTTCCAAAGTGATTGCTAACGGAACATGGCGCCCTTGAGTAAAGTACCGATAATTAAGCTCATCCGCCTTACGGTTACCCAGAATCTTAATCAGAGGGCCGATATAACGCGGAATCCCATACGGTTTGATAAAGTCCCCAATTTTGAAATGAATAACCTCGGTTGCCGTCCCTTCACCATCCTTCGCTACCGATCCATTGATATTTAGCGGCGTAGGGTCTTGGTAAGACTTGAACCAGATGCCTTGATCGCGAGCAGAATCATCGGCATTGTCTTGGTAACGGTAGTAACGTACTTTAAGGGTTGTTCCGTCATCTAGCGAAACTCGATTTAGCTTGCTGGCTGTCATGTATTCAGGCAGGATTGAATCAATACCAACAACCTCGCCAGCGCCATTCCGAACAACCTCCATATAGGCGTTCCCACACTGTTCCATGTTTCTCAAAATTTCTTCAAGAACTTCTTTAGCTGGACGTTCAACGGAAAGTCCATTGATTAGGTCGGTAAGGCGTGTCCACTCCGTTTTCATTTCAGGCGTTTCGTTGCTATCATCCACGTTATACTGCACGTCCATGCCGAAACCGACAATATTCTGCACATAGGCTTCAATGCACTGTTGTAGAATATCAGACACCTCACTGATGGATTTAAGCGTGGTCATATCATAGGGTGGGGACAGCAGAGTAAGGTCTCGCGTTTCTTCCACACCACCTTGCTTTTTAAATTTCAAAGCACGGCGCTTTTCTATAACCGTCTTTTTTCGCAAGTATTCACTTGGTATCCTCCCGGATTTCCCACCACTAATAATTTTACTCGTCATTTCATCGCTCCTTTCTTAGAAAGATGTTTTTCTACCAGACCGGCGCTTCTTCGGCCGTTCACCTTTTCTGCGTTCCATCTCGATTGAGTACCGTAGCATGGCCATGGCATCATCGAAAAAGTTAACCGGCTCATCTGTATAGGTATTGGATTTCTCGTCTTTTCGCCATTTCCACTGTTGAATTTCTTTAATTGTGTTTACACAGCTCGGATGGATATGTATGCGGGTCTGTTTTAGATAATCAATTTGCGCTGCTACACTATTGGGCTCCTTTACTACTGCTAAGGCATTATAACCAGCTTTGCGCCACATTTTGATTCGGTCCGGCTCAGCAGAATCACACCACATGACCAACTTCTTGTTAATCTTTTGCTGATTCGCAATAGCGATCAGCTCGCTGGTATCCTTCTCAAATTCGTATATTTCACGGCACAAAAAAAGCTCGCCGTCTTTAAATCCAACTTCACCAATCGCATTGGCATGGTTAAATCCAAAGTCTTGAGCGTTGACCATGTAATCAAATCTACCGGGATCCCGGTTAAAGTTTTCGACAACATAATTATTTAAAATAGTTCCGCCTGTCTCTCCCCACTCACCTAACCCGTAAACGCGATATCCGTCTGGGTCTCGCTCTTTCCTCATCATCATGCGTCGGTGGTAAGCCTCATCAATAAACCGGTTCTGTAGATAGGTTGATTGGTGTGTGTAGATATCCGGGCTATCAATATCAAAATACTTGGCTTTGAGCCAATGCGTAGCCGATACCGGGTTGAAGGTAAACGTCATTTGGTAATACAGATTAGCGTTAAAGTCCAAATTCCCACGGAGGCGGTCATCTAAAATGTCCACATCGGCTTCATAGAGTTCGGTTGCCTCTTCTACCCATATCCAAGTTAGTTTCCCGCGGTCAAAGGTGATTGATTTTACCTTTTCCCGTTGCCCGTCATCTTTCATCCCGCGAAAAATAACCTGATTTCCGGTAATTTTACTTTCCAACATCATCGGGCTAGATTTGATGATCCAATATTTGTGATAGTTCCCACCATAAATCTTGTAAATGGCAGATTTTAATTCTGCATAGGTGCTATCCTTGTTTGATTCAGCAACTTTCCGTACACAAAGGAGATTGGCTCCCTGATATTTTGGGTCACCAAGCTTAACGATATAATCTTGAGCTGTATCAACTGATTTCCCGGAGCCGGCAGAACCTTTAGCAAGCCGATAACGTTTTCTAGTGATATTGTACGGCTGAAAATGCCTATTAAACTGTACCTTAACTATCATCTGGCGGTTCGCCGTCGCCATAATCTACCACCACCTTCAAGTCGATATTTCCGTCAAGGTCTAGCTTGTCAGTCCACATGCCATACCGTTTACCTAATAATTCAGCGGCTCGGATTCGGTCTTTATTAGCAACTTGGATGTCTTCAATCGAAGAACCATAATCAGCGCCTTGGAATACGACGGTCTGGTCTGTTTCCTCGCCGCGGAGAACTTTGGTTAAATATTCCATGACTTCTTCTTGGTCAGCAACCTTTTCAGAGTTCATTTCTTGCAATCGTTCATCCATATACTGGCGAATTCCAACATTTTCCAACAGCCGGTGAGATTGAGCCTTAGCGTATTTCTCACTATACCCTGCATCAATCGCCGCTTTGAAAGCATTAGGCTCAATTATGTAATTATCTGCAAATCTTTTTTGTCTTTCATTGATTGACACATTTCTCACCTCCGAATTTAAATTTATGTATTAAAAAAGACCTAAATGAATATTAGGTCTTAAAGTTTATTTACGATTTTAGCACTCTTCTTATAGCACCTTCTAAGTCATCAATCTGTGAATTTAATATTTTCGAGTAATTATCAAACTTTTCCTCGTTAAATTGCATTTCTGTAATCGTTAAATTAACATCTTTCGACTTCTTCTTTGCCATCGCCATTTTAAACACTGTATTTTCGCATTCCTTAGCCAAAACATACACTTCTTCATTAATATAAAATTTGTTAAGCGTTAAATAGTTTTTTAAATCAGCAAAAGGTTGCAATGTCACCGAATTAAGCTTCTGTCCATGGTAATTATTTTTATAAAAACTCTCTGCTCTTACAACCTTTTCATACACGACAGGCAAAACGTCAAACTCTTTCTTCAAAGTTTCCATTTTAACCGAAAAATGATGCTCTAACTTCTGATATTCGTTTTTGAAATTATTATTTAGTTCAGCCAAAGCAAGAGAATTATTATATTTTATGTCTTCGATTTCTTTTTGTAACTCTTTTTCTTGTTCTATTCTTAGAATATCTAGCTTTCTATCAATTTTACTCTGAATATACTTTTGAATAATATTGGGTAAACCCCAAGTTAGCAAAAGTGTTACCAATCCTCCGCCAAGAACAAAACTAGTGACCATCTTTATGAAATCCATAATCTCACCTCAGCACAATCATACCAATAAGAGATGAAAATAAAAAGACCGCCGAAGCGATCTTAAACATGCAACCGCCGAAGATAGCTATTCTTCCATGTCCAGCGTCTGCCATTCTAAAAAGGAGGCGTCGGTTGCTATGTACCGCCAGCCGGTTGAAGTACACGATATAAGGAGTGTTCCACTCCTTTAATTGTATTCCGGCCGACGTGTTTCACGCGAACATCAAATGTGGTCTATTTTAGTATGTGAGTACTCTTAGACTATTATTAGGCTCCCGTGGTTATATTAGCCGACCAAGGCGCAAGATGTTTGTATAATTTTGTGCTACGGCAGTGTAGCAAGTTTAATTTTTGATTCTTCGCCTGGCCGGTTATATACATTTTGATAATACTATTATCTCACCGGTAACTATTGGTATTCCTGTTAAATTTAACCAAGTTCACTCCGGTTTATCTACAATTAAAACGCCGCCTTCATAAGCTTCCGCAAATTTAATTAAAACAGCTTCTAATTTATTGTAAAAACCACTCGCACTCATGTGGTAATTCAGATAGATGTCCGTATCGGTGAGTTCTCTTTTATCCATATACTTATCATAGATCAATTGGGCATCGTAAGCATTGAGTTTATTCATTGCTCTAGCTATTTTTGCCAATTCTTGCTCTGCCGTAACTTTTCTGACAACGGCATTTTCAGTTGGCCTACTTACGTTACCAGTAAAGCTTTTCAACTCAAATGAGTACGTGGCGGTGACCTTAGGGATATACTCCTCACTAGCCAAACGCACAAAATTTCTGTAGCGTGACAATAATTGCTTCACGTTATCTTTAGTTTGTTTCTCGTCGATTTCTGGAAATAATGCCATCAATCCCGCCACCGTCCTTTATGGTATAATGTCATTGCGAAGTAACATTATGGCGCCGGGCTGATGGTCTGGTGCTTTTTTTATTTGTGTAGCGCCTCATCGATTCCACGAGAAATACTGTCAACTATATCAACAAACGCGTCCCAGATAACTCTTATTCCTTCGGTAAATCCATCTAAAAACTTGTTTGCCAGCTCATACGCAGCGATCACTTTAGCCTTAAGTCGTTTTTCTTCCTGCGCTTTTAGCTTGGCCACGCGTCTGTGTCGGTTGTTCATCGTGCTCCCCCTTGCCACATGGAATTGTTAATCGCTCTCCTAAATTCCTGTTCTACCGACCTAGAAACTGTTTCTGGCGTAATAGCCATGTTATTTATGGCGGATACAGTTAGGCCCATTCGCTCTCCGGCCATTAACTGACGGTTCTCTATATACTTCCTTGCCGTTTCAGCAAGGTTTCCACGAGGCACGAAGTTAAACTTGTAAATCTCGAAGAAACGGTCATTACTCATCTGGAAAAAATCTAAGGCCAGTTTGAATTTCGAATGCCCTTCATAAGTCCCGAACTTTCGGGCTAGGTATTTTCCTAACTTGTCGTCAGCTTTTACCTTTTCTTGCGGGGTGTCATTCACAGCTTGACTTGCTTCTTCTTCGCCGATTCCTTTAGTGGCCATGTGCCAAATTTTTGCCAAGCAAATCTGCATCACTTCTGGATCGTCAGTACACATACCTCTAAAAGCTACTCTTGAAATTTCGTTACTCATGTTCTTCCTCCCTCACTCGATTCCCGAGCTTAACAGTTCGGGGGTTTCGTAGATGTTACCCAAAATCTCAAACGATTCTTCGTCTAATCGAGAAGACATTGCTAGTGTGGCTAAATCCACCCAACTATCGGCTTCTTTCCACCAAAAACCAAAATTGCCGAATTCTTTTTTTACTATTACTCGTTCCGCGTATTCCTCATTTTCAAAAGCTCCTAGTTCGACTGGGTCAAAATCTGCATAGAACCAATGGATATTGATAACATCGCCTTCGAAAATTTCTGTGTCGTTATTATCTTTAAATTCGGTGGATTGCATGAGGATTAGGTCAGGCCCTAACGCCCACTCTTCACAATCAATATGCAAAAGAATTTCACCGTTATCGCAAAAACTCATATTATCAACTGGTTTCATTACTTTTTCTTGTCCGTCCCAATATCTAAACTTAATCATCCTTCGTCCTCCATTTTTGACAAGCCCCATTCCGCAAACGCAGCGATGACTTGGAATTCCTGTTCATCGTTTAGCTTTTTATATGCTTCTTTAACGTTTGATGGTAACGGAACTTCGCCGCCAGCCGGGTCCGCACAGTACATATCAATCAATGTAGATACTGTATTCAAAGGGTTCTCGCCCTGTTCTTCTCTGTACTGCTTCAACCACTCCAACACGACCTGCTGATCATCGGTGAGAGAGGGAGAGAAAACAATCTCACGTACTCTAGCCAAAGTATCTTCCGCACTACCTTGACCAGAACCGTACATATCAAGCTGAAATTTAATATCAATCAATAGAGCTTCTTCGTTTGTCATTCCGCCACCTCCAGCTTCCGTCCACACATCGGGCAATAGTTAATGTTTCCCCAATCATTATCATTCCATTCGCCCGGGTCATATTCGGATTCAAGATAATACGAGCTTTCGCCTTGTCTAATTACCAAAGCAAAGTTAGAGTTGCTGGTGTCATTCAACGGTTCACCGTGTTTGCAGTACATACAGCCTTTAGCTGTTTTTAACGGCTCCATTTGGTTTGCGTAAAGATAGTAGCCTTGTCCACCCAATCTTACTTCGTACAAACGCCCTCTTTGACCAGTAACCATCCCTTCTATGCCTCTGCACATAACTCTGTCGCCTATTTTATATTCAGTCATTCCGCTACCTCCCAATAAAACAAAACCCATCTATCCTTGGTTGTATAAACAATCTGCTGAATGTTCTCGGGCTTAATTGAGTATGAGTTCACATATCTAAATAAATCGTGTTTGTCCTCAAAAGACATATACTCAAATTTCATTCCGCTACCTCCTCATAAACCAATGAATATTTTTCGGTTGATACATAGCGTGCAAAACCAAAGTAGTCAATCTTAATCATTGAGTATTCACCAATCTCGCCGTAGCGGTTGGTCTCTTCAATGTACTTAGATGGCACTCCCGAAAAAGGAAAATAATAATGATAATCTTCAAGTACAGCAACTATACTTTCTGTTTGGTCGTTAATTACTGCTATGATTTTCCGTTCCATACTTCCTCCACACTCCCATCTTTTTCCCACGGATACGGTGACCTGATAGACCACACAGGCACTGATTTATTCCCATAATCTTTCCATTCTAACCACCACCCGACGCAAGGCTCATGGTCTTCATTTTGGCCAAAACGATACCTTGTGAACGCATCTTCAACGACACACGGGGCTCCTTTATCAAATCCAAACATTTCTGTTCGCCAAGCTTCGATAGCTTGTTCTTTGGAATATTTTTGCTTATTAAAACCGCCCCAGTTATCGTAGTCTCCAAAGAAGATCTCGGAATCAAACTTGCTTTTTCCTTTAATCAATTTCCTCAACACTCCCATCAACCAAGAGGGCAACTGCGTCGGCTTTGGCGCGGTCGGTGAATTTATAGGCGTTCTCTTTCCTTCCAACTAAACAATATTCTAATGCGTTCAGTCCGTTAAACTTTGTGAAATAGTATTCGCTAGAAGATTTAACTACCCACCGCTTCGGCTTGACGGTGTAGCCGTCATAGATTGCCTTTAGGTGCTTTTCCTTGTTCCTATACACTTCACATGACCAATGGTCATCGCATGGATATTTTTCGCCGTTTTGGGGGTCATGTAGCCAATCTCCCCACCCCATGTTAGCGACCTCTTTTAAACACCATTCTTTCGTCATAACTTGGTAAACCATTGCCTTCTCAACCCAATCCGCAAACTCTTGTGATACTTCCACCTTCTCAAAACTCCCCGCATGGCCTCTATCAAGCCACTCCCGAATCGTGTCTGGCTCAACGTCGTACTCTTGAGCTAGGGTGTCGATGGGTGATGGTTCGGTGAGGGAGATTTCATCGTTGCCGTCTAAATATAAGGACGAAGTGTTCGGCATTACTTTGATATACCGACCTTCGTAATTAATTCTATCGACTCTTGCTTTTACCCACACCACTTCGCCGACTTCTAGCTCTTCGGTTGCTTTACTTACTTTCATTCTTCTTTCCTCCAACTCTTTCCAAAATGGAAATGGTTCGTGCATTTTCTGCACAGACCACTCTAAAAATCATCCCAGCGACTTAAATGCTCGCTTACTCGTTTTTCCATTTCTTTGTAATCTCGTTCCATCTGTTCAAAATCCCGCTGAAACTTTTCTAACTTTCGATTGGCCTTTTCTTTTGCACGTTCTTTTTCTTCACGATAGAGTTGCATATCTTCTGGGCTATAAAATGTGAAAAATAGCACCACAGATGTCATCAGTAACATTGCTCCCAAAAATACCGTAACTCCAATATCATCATCGCTCATACCTAACTGCGACAGTATTTCCCAAATCAGCCACATAACGATTACAACCCATATTGGAATTGACACTATTGCTAACGATTTAAATAGTGGATTTTTCATCTTCTATCTCATCTCTTCCTTGCCAACCATCAACCCACACAGCACAAACGCTGTTAATATCGAGCCGATGACTAGGCCTAGTAGTAGGTCCATAGTTAAGCCTCCTTATTCATATACCCGCGCCAATTTCAGACGCTCCACCTTACAGCCGTATAGCTCACTACGCTTTGGAAAAGCACCGCCTATGCGCAGCGTGTTGTAAATGGTGTCGGTACTCCGGCCAATCGCTTCTCCGCACAATCGAGCGTTAGCGTAGACCGTTGATTTCCCGTCACAATCCGTAAATTTAACTTTGACGCCGGGAATATCTTGCTGTATTTTCTTTTTAACTGGCTTCGTGCGCTTGATTTTCCCCGGTTTAATCCATTTCCCGCCGTGGAAAACGGTAATGTCTTTCAACTTGACGATCACCAGATTGTTCTTCACCTTGGCTTTTTCGCTGTCGCAATCGCTCGTGTTTTCCACGCGCACAACCGCTGTTTTCTCGTTAATCTTCTCAACGTATCCGCGTACCGGCATGGCAAAATTACACGCTCTGCCGCGTACTTGTGTGCCTAGTGTTAATTCCATCGTTATCCCTCACAATTCAAAATATCGTTTCGTCAAACAGTCCCGTCTTGTAGTCATATTTTGCTATCGTCAAATCCACGTCGTATCGGTAGCAGAACCACTTGGCCTTGATTTTAAAATCCGATGTCTGCAAACCCTTGACGTCTACTACCTTGACCAAAGTATCACCTTCCCAAAAAGAAAAGTCAGGCACATACTTGACAGCTCGCACAGTCTTGCCGTTTCTACGGTGTTTTGGCAATAATTCAAAGGCTTCTTGCAGGCGTAGCTCATAACCGTGTTCGGTGGCGTACGCAAAGGCAAACGGGTAATAATTCGCCTCCGCTGCCGAATCAAAGGTGATGCCGTGGCTGACGGTCTTTCTAGCGCCGTACTTGTGCCGGCGTTTGGTGATCGTTTTTCTCACTGGCTAACGCCCGCTTTCCGCTTATCCGCCGTTTGCCTAAACGTAAAGGTAAACCCATCTAAATGTTGGGAAATTCGGGAAACAATCCGTTTTCCGTAGGCTTTCTGGACTTCTGTTCCGTTTAAATTCGTCGTGATGATTGTTGCTTCGTTTTGGCGCGCCTCCATGATGGAATTGATAATATCGTTGTTATACACCGTGCTCTGCCCAGCATATGCGCCACCTAGTTCTGCACCTAAATCATCAATGACGACTAAATCAGCGTTTTTGATATCTCGCATTAGGCGGCCTTGCACTTCTCGTTGTGCTTCCCGGTCGTTAAAGGCATTTTTCAGCTTTTCCAACAATTCCCGGTAATTAATCACGATGCATTTGAGATTGTAGTTGGATTTTTCCATGGCCTCGTAGCAAATACCCATGGCGATATGACTCTTGCCTACCCCGGTTTTGCCAATCAAGATCATGTGGCTTGGGTTGCCCGCTACCACCGAATCGACGTATTTTAGCGCTAATTCTTTGGCCTGTTTTGTCTCTGCATCCACGACAGCGTAGTTGCTCAAATCGCAGTTCAGTAGCTTTTTATCCGTCACTAGCGATTGGCTCAAGAAAAACGCGAGTGCATCGCCGCGTACCGCCTTGTCGTACCGCTCTTTGACCTCGGTTTTCTCACGTTTTTTAAGTGCTTTATACCCACAAATCATGCAGGTAGGTACACAACGCTCTGATCCGTCTGGTTTCTTGGTTTTCCATCCGAAAAGCGGGCTATTGCAATCAGGGCAGACCCCCTGTACTTCTAGCAGGCTCTCAATTAGATTTGCTAAAACGTCTCCTGTGCTTTTTGTTTTTGCCATTGGTTATGCCTCCTTTTTTAGAAATAAGGCTCTTCATCATCGTCTTGTTCGTAACTTAGCTTAGGCCGCTCTTGTTTTTTAAGCTTATTCAGAAAGGGGTCTTCCGCTTTTATTTGAGAAACAGTTAAAAAGCGACTTCCTTCCCAACTCTTTAAAATTGAATCGATGTAGTTATAAGTCCTACCCTTGCCTTCAATCCCTCGTAGCAACGAAAACAGGACGATTTGAACCGCATCTGCACGAGTAGCGCCGATTTCTTGAAAGTCAGTTACCCAGTAGGCAAGGTTTTCTCTGGTGACAGGGGCTAGTGATCCATAGCCGTTCTGCTCCCAAAAAGCATAGATTTCTGAAAGGTCAGAATTAGAGGCGGCCGGAAGGTTCTTCTGCCTCTCTTCTCTTTCCTTTTCTTTCGTTTCCTTTTCTTTCCTTTTCTTGCTATCGGAATCGGTTGGCTTTGCTATAGCATTGCTATCCGATTGCCATCTTTTAGCTGCTCCCTTTTTCCCTGCTTCGGATCGCTTCTTTGATTTTTCGTCTTTTATCTCCATGCGTTTGTTGAAACCTTCGGAGTAGAAACACTTACCGTCATCGGTAAAGGCAAATAACCCAAAGCCCTCAACTATACTTTTTAATTTTCCAGTATCTACACGAAGGTCAAAGGCTAGCATGTTGTAATCTTTGACACTCATGTAGTTTTTTTCCTCACGGAGACGTTCTAAAATCATGAAATAAATTCCGTAACCCTCGGCACCGTATTTCATACGGACGGGCAATAGCTTGTCAGAATTTCTTGCGTTGCTATCGTGGGAGAAGTAATTGTTCATGTTACCCCTCCTAATCTTCCGTGTTACTAAATTCCGTTACTTGCAAATGCCCCCGGCAATACTCGCAATTGCCACACGCTACCGGCTTCTGCAGGCCTTGTTTGATAGTGTCAAACTCCGGCGCATTCCGCTCTACTTCGTCCATCTCGAACTGCATCATGCCCTCATCTAAGGTGTAGAGTTTGAAAGCTGGTGGCGACTGTTTGCTAACTGCTGCGATGATCGGCGTGAAGGTCTTGCCAAATTCTTGTTGCAAAAGCTCGCGGTATACTGCCATCTGCATGTAGTAGCCAAAATCAGCAACCCAGCTCACTCTCTGCCCGAACCGTTCATTCCAAACTTTCTTGGTTAAGTCAGCGCTGGTCTTGATATCCACAAAATACCCACCCTCAACATTTAGACAGTCAATCTTGCCCTTCCATTGCACGCCAGTGATCTCGCCGGTCACAATATGCTCTTTCTCACCTTGATAGAGCTTCATAAAAGCTTGTTGCCGTTTAAGAGCTGTGATCATGTCCTCCGCTACTTGAAAAGCCTTAAGCAGACCGTTTGGTGCTCTCTTTGAGTACAATTTGTCTTTATTAGCGCTTGTGAATTTTTCGTGTGCTTCCTTACTCTCAAAATAGCTGTGTACATAATTACCGACTAACAATGGTGTCAGATCTCGTTCAGGCTCCCACCCTTCATTAAGCTTTGCCCAGGCCATCAGCTCACAGGATTGAAAATCCTTATATTGCGAGGCGGACATGAAAAGTTGCCCGGCCTCGCTTGAATAGTAATTTTCATCAGAAAGGATTGTTTTCGTCGATGTCGCTACCGTCATAATCAGCGCCTTCCTCTCTGCCAAAGTTAGGAATGATGCCTAGGTCGCCTTGGACTACTTCTTCGGCTTCGAAAATCTCCGGAACCTTATGCTCTGAGATGTTTTTTTCTGGCAATGTTGCCGGTTCCTCAGGCTTAATTAGCTCTGATAGTGATTCGATTTGTGCGGATTGTTCAACAGGTTCTGCTTGTTTCGCTCCGTTAAACCCGCCTAACTTAGCTGTTTGATCGTCTTCGGTATACATAGCGCCTAATGTTTCTGGGAAAGCCTCACGCAAAGCATTCACGATTGCGGATTTACGAATCATTGTTTTTGGCATCTGATTCCAAGTCGCTTGTCCTTTGGAAAACTCTCTTAGTTCTATTTCTACTTCAGTAGGTGATGGCCGGTCCTTTCGGTATACCTCAGCCCAACCGCCGATTAACTTATCTGTTGGTAGGCTTACTGCCCCCGGAAGCTTTTTAAGCTCTTCTCCTCGCTGTACAATGATGCCAGCTTTTAAGCCGTTGTATTGCGGGTGGTTTTCTGCCCGCTTCATAAAGGCTTCTTTAGATACGATGTTTTGAGCGGGTTTCCCTTTAAATTTGACTAAGTAGACTTCTTTCAAAAACGGATTTAATTTTTGATATTTGGCGAGTTGCAGGAACATCACAACTTCTTGATCTGTTACGCTCTCGTTCCCGCTAACCAAAAATTGTTTGACCATATTCCCGGAAAGTTTGACTTCCTCACCATTAACCTTATATTTGATAGGTTTTTCTAGTAGTTCGTTGCTCATGTTGTTTCCTCCTAATTAAGTGCTAATCCCTCTTTGTATTGTTCGCCGGTTCCAAGGTATTCGACCTCAAACGTGCATAGATCAGCTTTGACCTCTCGAAAGCTCTTGGCAGTGGCGATGCGGTATTCCTTCCACCGTCTGCCGTTTTCGTATTCGTAAAAGCTAATCTCGAACACCTCGTCCTCGTCTTGGATCAAGTTTCCAAGCCAATCTTCCTCAGGTTCGTAAGGTTCGTATTCTTCTTCGGTCGCTGTAAAAGGCTTTGTATCAATTCCCCAATTCGGGGTGGTTAAGTATCTATCTAAGTCACTGCTAAAACTCATCTTCCACAACTCCTTTTCGCTGTGTTATAATGAGGCTAAGTAAATAGCCTTATTGTTTTATCTTTTGACCCGTCCATGCCTGCAAGCTAGCGGGTCTTTTTTTTGCTTTTTTTGCTTCCGTGTCGTCAAAAATGGTAAACAGTAACATTCCCACCGGAACCGCTATTGTGATCGCCCAGCGAAAATCCACTAGCCATGTGATGATATCGGCTAATATCCAAGTAAAAGCGCCAATTCTGATGATGTATTTCATTTCAAACCTCCTTCAATAAATCCATACAATCGACATTCAAGGCCTTCGCCAGTTTTTCGATTGTCACTGTTGTAACAGCGAAATCCCCATCCCAACCGTTTTTAATCTTGCTGATGGTGTTTACGTCTACACCACTCATTTCAGCCAATTCTTTGTTTTTGATTATTCTTTCTTGTCCCATTAAGAGATACAGATTTTTCGATAGTCGGAAAGCCAGACTAGTATTTTGATTTGCCATGCTTTACAGCTCCTTTCCGAAATATCCTTCCGTCTTCCATTGATCCATGTACATATCCATTAAATCCATGACCGAGATATTGAGACGTTCGCATAATGCGAATAAGTATTGCTGATTGACAATGCAAGCCTCTGCCTGCTCCCGCGCGAGGTCTAGGACTAAATCATAGGATTCAACATTTAGCTCTCCTCGTTTACAAAGGATTCGTCTTACTTGGCGATCTTGCTGCCGCTCGTCTCTCTCGTCCTCCTCAATCTCTCGAAGGTCGTCGAGATAGCTGAGGTCTAGCTTGTACTCGCCGTCTAGCGGTCTAGGTAGCCCAAGGTAGAAATACCCGATTGTCTGAGCCAACGTGCTGTCGTTAGTGACTTCCGCTAGTCTTACCGCATTTTCTGCCGTAACCGGCTTAGGGTGGCTCTCTCGCGTCCAGTCGGTGATGGTTTGTCCAGTGACAAACATCTCTTTTGCGATGTCCTTTTTCATAATGCCCGTTCGACTTAAAAAGTCATTAATTGGAGCGTTCATCACTTTTGACGTTGATTGTGCTCTCATGTCTACACATCCTTTCTTAGTGTGTAATCTAGTTTTCAACAGCTTCCTTTGCGAGAATGAAGCTAAGCAAATGCCGCTTCATCAAGTTCGCGCTCTAGCTCTTTTTGGACTTCCTCGACCAATCTATCCAATTGGTCGTCGTTAGCGCATTTGATGATATGCACCAAACGAGGACGGGCATCGAGGATTAAGTTGATTTTGTCTTGCTTAGTCATTTTGAAACCTCCTTTTTATGTGTCAATTCGCGTCGCTCGTTTTCAAAAAAAAGAGTCCATTCAAAATCTAAGACAGACGCGATTCGCATAGCGTTCTCAACCGATGGGCGCCGACGCCCTTGCTCGATAGAAGAGTACGTTGTTCTTGGGATATCAGCATTTTTAGCAACATCATCTTGAGTCATATCCTTTTCTAAACGCAATTTAGTTAACCATTCTTTCAATTTCATCGTCTCCTTTCAATGTGTCGTATTGCGTACTTTTATAATACTACGCATTTTGACACACGTCAACACAAATTACTCTTTTTGACACATTTATTTTTTTAACTATCGCATACGCTTATTGCGTAGTAAAATTATTACATACCGAGTAGATGGAGGAATTTATATGTTTGGTCAAACCTTGACAGAACTACGCAAACAGAAAAAACTCACTCAAGAAGAAATGGCAAAGATCATTGGAGTTGCTCGAACTACCTACTCGTCTTACGAACAAGGGAGACGAACTCCTGATGTCGATGTACAAAATAAAATCGCAGACTATTTCAATGTTTCTTTGGACTACCTCCACGGCCGAACTGACGACAAAGAAAAAGCCCCTACCCTAGTCGCCGCCCACTTGGACGACAATTTGACGGAGGAGCAATTGGATGAGGTACGGAACTTTATTGATTTTATAAAGCAAAGAGATCATAGCGGAAAGTAGGCACTTATATGAAAGAATCTATTCTAAAAGACCTGCAAAAAGTAATCCGGCCGGCTGTAAACAAGGTGGCTCCCTCTATCAAAGATTTTGAATACAATAGATTTCAACCGGGAGAAACCGAAGGACAACGTCATGCAAGACTATATGAGCGTGATTACGCTGAACTTAGGGACTTGACCGAGGAAATTGTAAAGCTAAAGCAAGCAAAGAAAATTTTGCAAAACGATATAAAAAAGTTGCAGAAAGAGTTCGCTGTTTTAGATGCTTATTGGGATTACCGCTGGGAACTTGAAGTGAGAAGACTTGATAAAATGACCGGTTTGGAGTTTGAGAGCTATATTGCTGACATGCTCTTCTATCGAGGATTTAAAGAGATTTCAGTCACGAAGTCTAGCGGAGACCAAGGCGTTGATGTCATTGGACAAAAAGACGGCCTTTCGTATGGATTTCAATGCAAGCTCTTTAAAGGTTCTGTTACTAACAAAGCAGTCCAAGAAGTTTACACCGGGTGTGGTGTGTATGACTTAGATAAGGGCGTGGTGGTAAGCACCGGGACATTTACCAAATCGGCCAAAGAAGCTGCTGAAAAAGTAAATGTAGAACTATGGGATCGCATGGACATAAGAGAAATGATTAAAGATAAAGTCTCGTTCGAAAACGGAACATTTTAAAAAAGTTGGTGATGTAAATTGGATGATGCAGAGAAGCTCATGGCGCTTTACCCAGAACTGGAATACAAATTTGAACCTATCATGCCTAAGGTGCAAAAAGGATTGATAGTAAAAGATGTTGTCTATCTCAATCCTGACCAAACACCGGAAGAGCTAACTTGCACAGTAGCCGAAGAAATCGGGCACTATCTCACGTCCGTTGGAGACATTGTGGATCAAGATAGCAATGAAAAACGTAAGCAAGAACAAAAAGCACGAGATGTAGGCGCCTTGATGCTCGTCACGCCTTACGACATTATTGACTGCTTTGATAGTGGTTGTCGAACTATTTGGGAATGCGCCGACCATTTATCAGTCACGGAAAAGACTTTCCGCACCGCTATTAAATGGTATGCGAGGAAATACGATGGGGTAATCACCGATGACAAACACACAATCTGGTTCCACAAAGACGGAACGATGTCTGTTTACAAATCGTTGATATAAAATGTTTGGAGGGAAAGAAATGAAAAAGATTGTAGGATTAGGGCTAATTTTGGCGGTATCGTTTGGTTTGGCGGGTTGCGGAAGCAGTGATTCTGGTAGTGATACGAAGGAATCCTCTGGTAAAACGGAAGTAACTGAAACTTCTAGCTCAAGCGCTGTGGAAACTACAGAAGAATCAAAAAAAGAAGTCTCGGGTGATTTCGTGCCAACAGCAGCAGACGCTACCTTTGATGGAACTATATTAAAGGGTAACGCCTACTCAGTTCGAATCACCGATCACAAAGTAATTCAGCCAGGGGAAACTGGAAATGAGTATGGTGAAGCTCCTGTAATTGCCTTCTGGTACGACACTTTAGTCTCCCCAGATTATGACAATTCAATGCCTGTAAATCCTACTACAGCATGGATTTCAAATTTCAAAGCAATACAAGATAATGACCCAAATATGGTTAATGAATTGAACGTTGCCTCTCTACCCGATCAAGCACATTTAGATACTCAGTCTGCAGAAATTAAACCCGGCGGAACGCTTGCTAATTCAGTAGCTTATGAACTTACTGATGATAGTACGCCTGTAACCTTAGTAGCCGGAGATTTCTCCAGCGAATTTGGTCGAGCTGACTTTGCAATTAAATAATTAAGATTAGGCTTCGGCCTCTCCCTTTCTGGCGGCGCCGGTTCGATTCCGGCGAGGGGAATAATTAGCACTTCAAACCAACATTATTATTCATAGGAAAGAGTGATTAAGCATGGAAAAGTGTAGAGTTATATCAGTTATCAACATGAAAGGTGGTGTTGGAAAGACAACACTCACCAAGGAAATTGGAATTCACCTTTCAGAAACTAAAAATAAGAAAGTCTTGTTGATTGATGTCGACCCACAGTTGAACTTAACACAAGCGATGTTCCGTGTGTATGGTTTTGCTCAATCTCGTGAAATTGCTCAAGAAATCGAAATGGAAATTTCATCAGAAGTTGAAGAAGATGAAGGAGAAATGATACATAAACCTTCTAAGAATCCGGAATTACAAATTTCTAACGCTTCTATTGAAAAGATATTCAGCGGGACTGTATCTTCGGCAGCTTCTCTAAAGGATGCCATTCAACCCTTAACTGAAACCCTTGATCTCATTCCCGGGGAATTAGGGATTGAATTCTCATTAAGAAACTTGAACAGTGGGAAACTAGAGAATGGAATTCATGATTTTATTAAAAAAAATAATCTAAGAAGCACTTATGATTATATCTTAATTGACTGTCCCCCAACGTACTCTTCATATACGGTTGCTGCTTTAAAGCCAAGCGATCTTTACTTGGTTCCTGTGAAGCCCGAAGCATATTCTATATTGGGATTAGATATGTTACTTAAAGTAGTAGAAGCAGTCGTTGATGAAAATTCATTATATTTTGAGTCTAAGCCTTTAAACAATCTCGGATTAGTTTTCACTGATATTCCAAACACACTTTCCACAGGTATGGAAAAAATGATAAAATCAATTGAAAATAGCAAAGCTTTGATTGACAGAGGAACATATTTGTTTACTACACGTTTCAAAAGAAATGAATATCTAAAGAACAATATTGATTACGTAATAGATTACAACAAGAGCGTTCAATCACAACAGAATCTCGAACTATTGGTTAATGAAATGATAGGAAGGATTGATAGTCTTGAAAAAAGAACTATTGATGGCGAAGAATGAGTTATCATCACTTAGTAAGCGACAAAAAATAGAAACAATACGATATAAGTTATTATCAATTTGTTCCATAGTACTTCTGTCCACTGACCTATTCAAACTAAATAAAGATATAGAACCGCTATTGTTATCAGCGAGTATAGTATTTCGCCCTTATGTTTATAGAAGTAGGACATTAATTATTGCAAAAATAATCAGATATATCGAAAATGCTACTGATGAACAAATTTTCCATTTGGTAGACGTATTAAAAGACTATTTATTCGAAACAAAATCGATCTCATCGCCAAATAAAAAAAATAAAGATGATAACGATATTGACAGTTTATTAGAACAGTTTGGACGGACTAAATCATGAAAAAAGAACTGTCGCTAAAATTAGTAGATAAAGAATTTGAATCTTATAAACAATATTGCTTAGAGTATTTTCCAAAGAGTGACTTTAACAATGAAATTCATTTTCTGAGAAAAAATATCACCAGAATTTTCAAATGTATTTACCTAGTCCAAGTAGTAAAAGATTCCGTTAAATACGGGGTATCAGATGCACAGTATGAAATTGTTCTTGATTCGGAGTATATCCTAATACGACTACTTTATATCCTTCCTCATCAAGATAGATACTTTGTTTTTTTAGGATTCAGAGCAATAGCAGAGAACATCCTTCGCATCTGTTGGCTTACGGAGTCTAGCAACAAAATTATTGATGCTCGTAACAGTCAATATAGATTTTTGTGGAGTGATATTAAAAAGAAAAAAATTTATAAAGATCATAAAGAGATTTTGAATCAAATAAATGATATTTTTGGCAAAAGCTCTAATATCATTCATAACAAAGTTCCAGAAAAGAAAATAATCTCATATCTTACTGATCTTCAAGAAGGCACAACTCGTATTTCTAACGAAGAATTAAACAAGCGCATTAACGCAATTACAAGTTCATTTTTCGATATTATTTTTTCTGTTTATCCGTTAAATCATCAAACAATGACTTCAACAAGTTTTAGGATTCTTGCCGAATTGATTAAAGATTGACATGATTTAGAATGACTAAAGAAAGGCTTTGGCCTTTTCTTTTTACCACCAAAACGAACATACGTGCGTATTTTTAAGGACGAAATCAACAAAATAACCTCATATCCCCTATTTTATAAACTGATATTTAACAAATATCTGATTTCAGCTTTACTAATCAGAAAGGATGATTCAACATGGCTGAACCAAAGAAACTAGAAAACGGAAAATGGCAAATACGATTCCGTTACAAGGACCCTATTACTAACGTCTGGAAGAATAAAATGATTACTGATGCTACCAGAAAAGCAGTTAATGCCAGTTACACCGATTTTATGGCGAAGGTCAACAAAGGGAAGTTAGAAAAGAAAGTCAACCTCCTAGCCTTTTTTGATGAGTATGTTGAGACTTTCAAAAAAGGCAAAGTTTCCAAGATTACCTTAAATAAGTACGCAACTACAAGAACATCCCTTGAACGTTTTTTTGGTGACAAACAAACAGTTAGTGGCGTTGACAAGCTGTCCTACCAAAAGTTTATCAACTGGCTTGCAGAAGAAGGTGGACATAAAGGCGACCCACTTTCCAAAGTGACGGTCCAAAATCGCCATGATATTGTTAAATCCGTTTTCCTTGAGGCCTTAGATATGGGGATTATCTCAAGTAATCCTTGTCGTCGTGCCACAATAGCTGGCGAAGAAGCGGAACATGATAAAGAAAAGACAATGAGTTATGAGGATACCAAGAAATTCCGTGCTACCCTCCTTGCCCGGCCGGATACCACAGGAAAGTATTTTGTTTTAACACAACTTTATACCGGCTGTCGCTATCAAGAAGTTGCTGCCTTGTTTTGGAGTGATTTTAACGAAACGGAAGGAACGATCTCAATTAGGAGAGCCTATCAATATCAGGAAGACGAACGAGGGCTAGGCAAGACCAAGACACCGTACAGCATTCGAGATATTGATGTCCCCGCCTCTCTCTTTCACGAAATGCGAAAATACAAAGCAATCCAAAATGAGCGTATGCTACTAGGGAAGCTTAGGAATCCAAGATGCTTAGTTTTTGTGAATGATCGTAACACTTGGCCAATTACAAATGATTATGTAAATGAGTATATCAAGGAGACGTGCGAACTTGCAGAAGTGCCGCGCATTACCTCCCATGCTTTCCGACACGCCAAAATTGATGCAATGATTCTAGCAGAGGCCGACCCGATTTATATCAAATCTCAAGTCGGACACAAGAATATTTCGCAATCCTATGACTATGCATCTGCTACCCAAGAGAACCGATTAAAAAACAAAGAAAAGGTTCTGGACTTTATGAAAAACATCGAGGCAAAGTAAAAGCCGGGAATTTTGGGTAGTTTTTGGGTAGTTGGGTAAAAAGAAAAGCCCTAATCCCGTTGGTATCAAGGGATTAGAGCTTTAGACTGAAGCGGGTGACGAGAATCGAACTCGCGACGTGAGCTTGGGAAGCTCATGTTTTACCACTAAACTACACCCGCATGTTTGTTATTATAAAACTGTTTTTCTGACAATGCAAGAAAAAATTACACTTTTTTACAAGGAAACCCAAGAGGCTGATATCACACCTCTTGGGTTTATTTACGAACACTTTCCATTACAAAACTTTAGATAGAAAATCGCAAGTTCGAGGATTTTGAGGATGTTCAAAGAGTTGATTTGGTGTGCCTTCTTCCATAATGATCCCATCATCCATAAACAAAATCCGGTCTCCCACTTCCTTGGCAAACCCCATTTCATGGGTGACAATCACCATGGTCATGCCTTCTTTGGCCAAATCTTTCATAACTTGCAACACTTCTCCTACCATTTCGGGATCAAGAGCTGAAGTTGGTTCATCAAAAAGCATGACATCTGGCTGCATTGCTAAAGCTCGGGCAATGGCGATACGCTGCTTTTGGCCTCCGGAAAGAGACTGGGGATAGGCTTCTGCCTTCTCTGCTAAACCGACTTTTTGCAAAAGCTGCTCCCCCACATCAATTGCTTCCCTTTTATTTTGCTGTTTGACTTTAATCGGAGCTAAAGTCACATTTTCCATGACAGTCATATTGGGAAAAAGATTGAAGTTTTGAAAAACCATTCCCATTTTTTCCCGCATTTTATACAGATCGTTTTGCTTGTCTGTAATATCCACCCCTTCAAAGATCACTTGTCCTTTAGTTGGTGTCTCCAATAAATTCAGACAACGCAGAAAGGTACTTTTCCCAGAACCAGATGGGCCGATAATCACCACTACTTCGCCTTTTTTGATCTGGGTATCAATGCCTTTTAAGACTACATTTTTGTCAAAGGCTTTTTCTAATTGATTGACTTGAATTAATGCCTCCACGCTTTCCCTCCTAGCGATGATAGCCCTTGCCTAGATATTTTTCCCAGTGATTTAAAAGCCTTGAAGTAGTAAAAGTTAATACCAAATAAATCAAACCAGCGATTAAATAGGGCCCTAAAGGATTAAAAGAGCTAGAAATCACGATTTGGGCGCTGTTCATCAAATCATAGATACCAATAATCGAAAGCAAAGAAGAATCCTTAATTAAGACGATGAATTCATTGCCTAATGGTGGCAAAATATTCCGTAAAGCTTGAGGCAATATGACATAGCGCATGGTCTGCAAAGGCCGCAGTCCCAAAGAACCCGCTGCTTCTGATTGACCATAGTCCACCCCATTGATACCACCTCGGACAATTTCGGCCACATAAGCCCCGGAATTCAATGAAATCACGATAATCCCCGGCAACAAACGGCTTAAATCAATATCCAAAATTCCAATGGAAATTAACGGCAAGCGAAAGAGATTTTGCAAGAGCGTAAACCCAATCATGATTTGCAAAAGCATGGGCGTCCCTCGAAAAATTTCAATATACAAATTGGCAAACAAACGCAATGGTTTTAGCTTTGACAATTTTAATAAAGCCATCAAAACGCCAATCAAAGTCCCAAAGACAATCGTTACGATTGAAATGATTAACGTTACCATAGTCCCGTAAATAAAATAAGGATAATACGTGGTTAAAAATTGGAAATTCATTTACATCGCTCCAATAGCTTACTTGGCTTGGGTATTGGCCAATTCAGTATTTTTTTCAACAAATTCATCAATCTTACCTTCATCAATCAGTTTGTCTAAGATTTTATTCAATTCTTCTTGGAGGTCTTCACTGCCTTTTGGTAAGGCAATCGCATAGGACTCGTCATCTGATGAAGCTACTTCAATGTCAGCTAAAGCTAAATCCTCATTTTGAGCCACATAAGACTCAGCAATCTTATCTTCCAACACAAGAGCAGCAATTGATCCTTGTTTAACTTCCACCACTAGACTCGGAATTTTTCCCACGGCGACTAGTTGAGAATCGGTAAACTGATCTTTAACAATTCCTTCTTGAATGGAACCTTTTTGCGCCCCGACTTTCAATCCTTCCAAGCTGGCAATATCCGTATATTTATCCATATTTTCTTTTTTGATTACTACATTTTGTTTTGGTGCATAATAGTTTTCTGTGAAGAGCATGTTTTTCTTTCGTTCTGCCGTAGCGGAAATCCCTGAAACGCCCATATCTAAATTACCTTGTTGCAAAGAAGCCAACATGGGATCAAATTCTGTATCACTCCACTGTACTTTGACTCCCAGCTCTTTGGCAATGGTGTTCACCATATCCACATCAGCTCCCACAATGGTATCCTTTCCATCCACCATTGTATGAAATTCAAAAGGTGGAAAATCCGCAGAAGTTCCGACTTTTAAGACACCGGCTTTCTTGACTTCTTCCAGCTTATTCGTATCCTCACTTTCACTACTAGTAGAATCCTTGCCCCCACTGCCGCACGCTCCTAATAAAAACAACGCTCCCAAGGTCATGGACCATTTCATCATCTTTTTCATAACACTCGCCCCTTTTTATAAATATTTATACAATTAAACCGAAATAATCAATATAATATACATCCTAGCACAAGCCTTTGTAGATTGCACGTATTTTATTTAGTTTTTTATCATTTTTTGGATTTTTATACAAAAAAGACAGTCCTCAAAAAGAAGACTGTCTTTTTTAGTATTTACGAAAGCGCTGATAGCGTTGTTCTAGTAAAGTCTCTGTTGGCAGTTGGGATAACTGACTGAGTTTCTTGCTTAATTGTTTGCGAAGATTTTCCATTAAGTTACGTCGTTCAATGGGATGCCCTCGAAGCATTTCAGGAATAACCTTATCTACCACACCCATCTTTAATAACTCGCCTGCAGTAATTTTCATTAATTCAGCAGCTTCAGGAGCCCGGCTGCCATCTTTCCACAAAATTGAAGCAAAACCTTCCGGAGACAAAATAGCATAAATGGCGTGTTCCAGCATCCACACTTCATCGGCTACTGCCAATGCTAGAGCACCGCCACTACCTCCTTCGCCGATAATAATGGCGATAATCGGCACCTTTAAGTCGGACATTTCCATCAAATTTTTGGCGATGGACTCTCCTTCTCCACGTTCCTCAGCACCAATACCGCAAAAAGCCCCCGCTGTATTAATAAACGTAATTACCGGTCTTTGAAATTTCTCAGCTTGTTTCATTAAACGCAAAGCTTTGCGATACCCTTCTGGATGAGGAGCACCGAAGTTTCGTTGCAAATTTTCCTTTAAGTCGCGGCCTTTTTGAATGCCGATTACAGTAACCGGTCGCTTATCTAAAAAAGCAATCCCACCTGTAATGGCTTCATCATCCGCGAAAAGTCGGTCTCCGTGAAGCTCTTGGTACCCTTCAAAGAGTTCCTCAAAGAATTCCAAGGCAGTGGGCCGATCTTTTGCTCGAGCTAGTTGAACAATTTCATTTGTGCTAGTCACTGCTCGCCCCACTTCCTTTCTGTGTGTAGTTGCAAGAGTTGGTAAACTCTGGTCTTTAGCTGAGTTCGAGGTACGATTTGATCCACAAAACCGTGCTTCAGCAGAAATTCTGCTTTTTGGAAATCCTCTGGAAGTTCTTGTTTAATGGTCTGTTCAATCACTCGCCGACCAGCAAAACCAATTAAACTTTGGGGTTCGGCTAAGATAATGTCACCTTCCATGGCAAAACTTGCAGTAACGCCCCCAGTTGTAGGATCCGTTAAAACGGTCAAATAAAAAAGTCCTGCTTCGCTATGACGTTTTACCGCTGCTGAGATTTTAGCCATTTGCATTAAGGAGAGAATTCCTTCTTGCATGCGGGCCCCACCAGAAGCCGTAAAAATTACCACTGGTAGTTTTAAATCAGTAGCTTTTTCAAACAAACGCGTAATTTTCTCCCCAACTACTGTCCCCATACTCCCCATAATAAAGTGAGAATCCATAATCCCAATAGCCAAATCAGCGTCATGAATTGTTGCTCGTCCCGTTAATACCGCTTCATCTAAACCCGTTTTTTCCTGCATGGTGCGAACTTTTTCTTGATAACCCGGAAAGTTTAACGGATCTTGGGTAAATAAATCATTATCCCATTCTTCAAAGCTCTTTTCGTCAATCGTAATGGCGATGCGCTCCCAAGCACTGATTCGAAAGTTATAACTGCAATAAGGACAAATTTTTTCTAGTCCGATGTCTTTTGTATAGAGCATGTGTTTACAGTTGGGGCATTTCGCCCATAAATTGTCTGGCACCTCGGGCTTGACAGTTGGCGCTTGATTACGATTGGGATTAATTCGGATATAATTTTTCTTTTTAAATAAAGCCATCCTTATGCCTCCTACTTAAGAGAAAATGCCCAACCAACACTCTTTGTACCATAAAAGTTGGCGGGCACTTTCCTGTAAACTAACTACTAACTTCCCTTTAGTTAGTCTTTAACGATTACGCTTCTGGTTGCCACTCTGGCAAGAAAGTTTCTTGCAAAAAGGCGGTATCATAGTCGCCTGCAATCACCCGAGGATGACTAATCAGATCCATCTGAAAATCTGCATTAGTGGTTACTCCTTCTGTCACCAATTCTCCCAATGCTCGTTGCATTTTCATCAAAGCCTCAAAACGAGTCTCTCCGTGGACGATGATTTTAGCAATCATAGAATCATAATAAGGAGGAATCCGATAGCCTGAATACATTCCGCTGTCGACTCGCAGACCTAGGCCACCACTTGGTAAAAAGAGATTCTCAATTTTTCCTGGAGATGGCGCAAAATTCAATGCGGGATTTTCTGCATTAATCCGACACTCAATAGCGTGACCAGATAGATGAACCTCTTCTTGGTGTAAGCCTAAAGGTTCACCTGCGGCAATTTCTAATTGTTTTTTGACCAAGTCTACTCCCGTTACCATCTCCGTAATCGGATGTTCTACTTGAATTCGGGTATTCATTTCCATGAAATAAAAAGCCCCCGATTGATCCATAAGAAATTCAATGGTCCCCGCATTGCGATAGTTCACTGCTTTAGCAGCTCGCACTGCCGCATCCCCAATGGCTGTACGTTTTTTTTCAGTAATTACTACCGATGGGGATTCTTCCATGACTTTTTGGTTGTTTCGTTGCAAGGAACAATCTCGTTCCCCTAAATGAATCACATTGCCAAAGGAATCCCCTAAGATTTGAACTTCAATGTGGCGAGCAGGATAGATGATTTTTTCTAAGTACATATCATCATTGCCAAAAGCAGCTTTTGCTTCTTGTTGAGCAGAAGCAAAGTGTTGAGGCAATTCTTCTTTAGATAAAACCTTGCGAATTCCTTTCCCACCACCACCAGCTGCGGCTTTTAGCATCACTGGATAACCGATTTTTTCGGCAATGGACAATGCTTCGGCTACATCTGCCACAGCGCCATCACTGCCGGGAATCACCGGGACATCTGCTTCAATCATCAGTTTGCGAGCATTAATTTTATTGCCCATGGCATCAATCGTGGCACTATCCGGACCAATAAAAGCGATGTTGATTTCTTCACACATGGAAGCAAAGCGGCTGTTCTCAGATAAAAAGCCAAATCCGGGATGAATTGCTTCCGCATTGGTCACCACCGCCGCACTTAAAATCTGTTGCACGTTTAAATAGGAATCGCTAGCCTTAGCCGGACCGATGCAAATGGCTTCATCTGCTAGTTCGGCGTGTAAGGCATCTTGATCTGCCTCAGAATAAACCGCCACCGTATGAATACCTAACTCTCGACAAGCTCGGATGACTCTCACGGCGATTTCGCCACGATTGGCGATTAATACTTTTTGAAACATGCTCTCACCTAGCCAATCATAAATGTCAGTTCCGCTTCACAGGCTTTTTTGCCATCTACATAAGCAATTCCTTTGCCAATTCCCGCGGAGCCTTTAATTTTTTGGATTTCTATTTCTAATACTAAACTATCTCCCGGTACTACTTTTTTCCGGAATTTCACTTTATCCAAAGCACCAAAATAAGCAGTCTTGCCTTTAAAATCGGGCAATGACAGCAAAGCAACTGCTCCCGCTTGCGCCATGGCTTCTACGATTAAGACCCCAGGCATTACCGGCTCCATAGGGAAATGTCCTTGGAAGAAAGGTTCATTTACCGTAACGTTTTTCTTAGCCACGATTTTTTTACCCGCTTCTAATTCTTCTACTCGATCGATTAACAACATAGGATAACGATGAGGAATGATTGCTTTGATTTCTTCAATAGTTAAGACACTCATAAATTACCCTTCTTTCACTGTAAATAACGCTTGGTTAAACTCCACGACTTGTTCATTTTCCACTAAAACACCGGTGACAACACCAGCTACATCGGCGGTGATTTCATTCATTACTTTCATAGCTTCCACGATACAAACCACTTCACCTTTTTCCACTCGATCCCCGACTTTTTTAAACTCAGCTTTATCAGGAGCCGGTTTTAAGTAAACAATTCCTACTACTGGAGAAACGATTTTTGTACCTGTTTCTTCCGGTTCTTCTTTACTAGGTAAGGATTCATTGGATAATGTCTTTTTAGCTACTGGTACAGGCGTAATGGTTTCGGATACTTCTTTAGTTCCCACTTGAGGGGTAACACTTTGTGACGTTCCTGAATTATGACATTCTTGATTTTTATTGAAATACAGGCCGAAAGATCCGTCTTTTAAGTCAAATTCTGTTAACGTTGACTGATCGAATTGAGCCAATAAGTCTTTAATTTCTTGAATTTCCATTGTTATGCCTCCCAGCGTTTCAACAAGATAACTCCATTGTGACCACCAAAACCTAGTGAATCACTCATGGCATAATCAAATTGTGCTGCCACAGCTTCATTTTTCACCACATTAAGAGCAATTTCTGGATCTTGCTTTGTGACATTAATAGTTGGTGGGATAAATTGATTTTCTAAGGCTAGTAACGTGGCTACCGCTTCTACACCACCAGCCGCTCCTAATAAGTGCCCCGTCATGGATTTTGTAGAGCTGACATATACCTCTTTGACCGCATCTTCCATAGCGTAATGAATCGCTTTGGCCTCTGCTTGGTCATTAGCCGGAGTAGATGTGCCATGGGCGTTAATATAGCCCACTTCACTTGGCGTAATGCCTGCTTCATTCATGGCTAATTTCATCGCTTTCCCCGCACCAGAACCATCGGGAGCAGGGGCAGTCATATGGTAGGCATCACAGTTTGCACCATAGCCCACCACTTCGCCTAAAATATTGGCTCCCCGGGCTTGGGCGTGTTCCAGAGATTCTAATAATAAGACCCCGGCACCTTCTCCCATCACAAAACCAGAACGTTTGTGATCAAAGGGAACCGATGCTTTATTTGGATCACTTTCTGTAGTTAATGCCGTTAAAGAAGCGAAACCGGCAATACCGATTTCACAAATACTTGCTTCGGCTCCACCGGCTAACATCATGTCAGCATAGCCATGTTTAATATTTCTGAATGCTTCCCCAATAGAATGAGTCCCAGAAGCACAAGCTGTCACCGTAGAAGTACAAATACCTTTTGCTCCTACTCGTAAGGCAATGTTGCCTGCTACCATATTGACAATGGACATCGGTACAAACATGGGAGAAACCCGTTTTGGTCCTTTATTGTTCATTTTGGTCACTTGGTCTTGGATGGTAGGCAAGCCGCCAATCCCAGAAGACACCATAACGCCAAAACGATCAGGGTCATCTACGTTTTCTTTAGTAACTCCAGCCATGGCCATTGCTTCTAAAGCAGCATAAATACCATAAATTGAAAACAAATCCATGCGCTTTGTATCTTTTTTAACGAAATATTTTTCTAAAGGAAAATCACTGACTTCTCCAGCAACCGAAATACCAGTTTCACTAGCATCAAAGCGGGTAATCGGGCCAATCCCGTTTTTTCCTTCTTGTAAACTTTTTAAAAAGGTTTCTCGGTCATTTCCAATCGGGGAAGTGACACCGTATCCTGTAATTACTACTCTTGTCATTGTCCTTGCTCCTTTCAGCAGGTAAGACTTATTTGAAAATCTCAAATGCTATCCTTGCATTACCATGCCGCCGTCAACATTTAAGACTTGGCCGGTGATATAGGGATGTTTCGCTAAGAAAATTGCCGCTTGGGCTACTTCAGCGACTTGACCAAAACGTTGCAATGGAATATTGGCTGTGGCTGCTTCTTTTACTTTATCTGATAGACAGTCCGTCATATCTGTTTCAATAAAGCCTGGCGCAATGGCATTGACAGTAATTCCTCTGGCAGCAGCTTCTCTAGCTACGGATTTGGTAAAACCTACTACACCAGCTTTACTAGCGGCATAATTGGCTTGGCCCAAATTCCCCATCAAACCAGAGACAGAAGCCATATTGATAATTGCACCTGAGCGTTGTTTCATCATTTTCTTTAAGACATGTTGGGTCATATTAAAAGTACCACCCAGATTAATGTCCACCACTTTTTGGAATTCTTCACCAGTCATGCGCAAAACCAGTTTATCATTGGTAATTCCGGCGTTGTTAATCAAAATATCCACCGTTCCAAGTTGGGCTTCCACCTCTTTAATCATCGCTCCTGCAATCTCAAAGTCAGCAATATCCCCAGAAACCGCTATACAGCAAACGCCGAACGCTTTGATTTGCTCAATCAAAGCTGGATCGATTTCCCCCCGACCGTTTAAGACAATGTTACAGCCTTCTTTGGCAAAGGCTTCTGCAAGTCCCCAGCCAATGCCACGAGTGCTACCGGTAATAAATACATTTTTTCCTTTTAACTCCATGGTATCCTCCACTTATCCTTGCAAAGCTTGAATGGTTTCAGCTAACGTTTGTGCATCTTCCACTCGTGTCATGGCAATGGTTTTATCAATTTTCTTCATAAAGCCGGTTAAGGTTTTTCCAGGGCCGATTTCTACTGCCCGAGTAATCCCTAAGTCTTTCAATGTTCCAATGCTTTCATAAAAACGCACCGGGGACATGACTTGACGCTCTAACAATCCTTTGACTTCTTCTGCTTCCATCACTTGAGCGGTAGTATTGCTAATTACCGGTATCTTCATCTTATTAAAAGGAATACTTTGCAAAGTTTTACCTAATTGTTCCGCTGCCGGTGACAATAACGCCGTATGGAAAGGACCGCTAACATTTAAAGGAATCATCCGCTTCACTCCAGCTTCTTGTAATAAAGCTACCGCTGCGTCTACTGCGGCAACTTCACCACCAATGACGATTTGTTGCGGAGTGTTGTAGTTAGCCGGTGACACAATGCCCACACTACTAGCTTTTTGACAACATTTTTCAATGAGACTCGCCTCTGCGTTCATCACTGCTACCATTTTTCCGCTACCAGCTGGGGCAGCTTGAGCCATATAAGCACCGCGTTTTGCTACTAAAGTGACTCCTGTAGCAAAATCTAAAGCGCCACTAGCTACCAGGGCTGTATACTCTCCTAGACTTAGGCCTGCTACAGCATCTGGCAAAAGGCCCTTTTCAGAAAGAATCCGATACATCCCCACGCTTACCGTTAAAATTGCTGGTTGGGTAAACTCGGTTTGATTCAAACGCTCGCTTTCTTCTGCTTTAAAACATAAATCTGCTACACTATAGCCTAAAACTTCAGATGCCTCGTCAAAGGTTGCTTTCATAATTGGTTCAGTTTGATAAAGTTCCTGGCCCATGCCAGTATATTGGGCTCCTTGGCCACTAAATAAAAAAGCTGTTTTCATAGACTGCTCCTTATTTTTTCTTTTAAAGGAGGGAAAAATTTTTTCCTCCTTTAAAAGAAAAGCTAGGCTACTCGCCTAGCCAAGGTGTTACGCTTGTTGTGCTTCTACGTATTTCACAAGGTCACCAACAGTTTTGATGCCTTCTTCTGTTTCAATTTTCACATCGAATTCGTCTTCAATTTCATTGATAATTTGGAATAAGTCCAAGCTGTCAGCATCCAAGTCTTCTTGAATGTTTGTAGTCAATGTAATTTCTTCTGCTTCCTTACCTAATTCTTCTGCGACAATTCCTTGAATTTTTTCAAAAATCATGAGATCTCCTCCAATAGTTTCATTGTTATTCGTTTATTTATGTGTACAGGTTACAGGCAGAGAACCAAATGTCCCCAGGTTAAACCTCCGCCAAATCCTGAAAGCACCACTTTTTGTTGGCTACCTAATGATAAGGTACCCTTTTGAATCCCTTCATCTAATAAGATAGGCACTGTTGCCCCTGACGTATTGCCATACCTAGCCATGTTTTTTAAAAAGCGTTCTTGAGGCAGTTTCAACTTCCGGGCTACTTTTTCCAAAATTCGAGCATTGGCTTGATGTAAAAGAAAATAATCAATACTGCTAGCTTCTTCCCCTAGTAAAGCTTGTAAAGATTTTGTCACGTCTCGGAGCACGAAATCAAAAATCTCGCGACCATCCATGGTTAACGTGCTCTTTTGTTCAATTGATTCAAGAGCATAGGGGCTTTGGAGCATGCGGTAACCAGAAGTCAATGAAAAACCTCTCGTCCCATCAGCAGCCAAATGCTCTTTTTCGATTAAAGGATAGTCCCCTTCATTTGTCAGCAGCACACCACCCGCTCCATCGCCAAAGAGCACGGCAGTACTACGGTCTTGCCAATCGACAACTTTAGAGAGCACTTCTCCTCCGATGACCAGGCCTTTTTTTGAACCCGTGCGAATCAGTTTTTCTGCCATAGACAAAGCATAAACAAAACCCGAACAGGCAGCCGAAAGATCAAAGGCAAAGGCATGAACTGCCCCAATCTTTCCTTGAACTAAACAAGCCGTAGCTGGTGTCTGATAATCCGGTGACATGGTAGCCACCAAAATAAAATCCAACTCTGTGGCTTTGGTACCACTTTTCGCTAAAAGTTCTTCAGCTACTTTGCTACACAGATCAGAAGTGTTTTCGTTTTCTGAAATACGCCGTTCTCTAATCCCGGTGCGACTTGTGATCCATTCATCGGAAGTGTCTAAAATTTGCGCCAAATCGTCATTGGTCACGATTTTTTCTGGCAGATAGCTTGCTGTTGCTACTATTTTTGCGTAGGTTTCCATCTCTTCACTCACTTATATTCCTGTAAAAAATCATGGAGATTCTTTAAGGCTTTCAATAGTATTGCTTCTTCTTCTGGTGTCATATCTTTCAAAACATTTTTAATCATCTGCCTGTGAAAGTATTGATGCACCCGATAAAGGAGCTTGCCTTGCTTTGTTAAGGATAGTTTTACAACCCGACGATCGTCTTCACTGCGCAGGCGTTCCACATAACCTTTTTTTACCAAACGATTGATTGCAGTCGTCAGTGTCCCCACCGTAATCTGTAGCTCTTTTGCTACTTCGGTCGTAGTTTTTTTCTTATACATCCCGATTGCCTCAATGGTATGCATTTCAGTAATGGACAAATCATTGAATTGGGATTTTTTCAATTCCGATTCTTCAATTACCAAAATATCGTTAAACACACTGACCAAATAATCGTTTACTGTTGCCAAATTGGGTTCCACTGGTTTCACCACCTATCAAATTAGTTTGATTATCAAATCATTTGACTATCAAACTATAATCGAAATCCAAAATCATTGCAATACTTTTTTCTAAAAAAGTCTGGTTTGTTATTTCATTGTTAGGATAAATAAGGATTTATAAAATTTTATTGACATTTCTCAATCCAAACTCTAGACTAATGATTAGTTTGACAATCAAAGTAATTTATTACTAACAAATCTTCCTATAAGGAGTTTATCTATGTCATTACCAACATTAACCATTGGGGATTTGACCGCCCGCTTTCCAATTATTCAAGGAGGCATGGGCATTGGCGTCAGCCTCTCTCGTCTGGCTGGTGCAGTTGCCAAAGCAGGGGGCGTCGGCATTATTTCCTGTGCTCAAATTGGCTTCCAAGATCCTTTGTTTGAAAAAAGTCCTTTAAAAGCCAATATGCGGGCCATTGAAACTGAATATCAAAAAGCCAAAACCATTGCTGGAGACAACGGCATTGTAGGCTTCAATATCATGTGTGCCACTTATCAATATGAGCGCTATGTAAAACGCTGCGTGGAAGTGGGGGCAGACTTAATTATTTCAGGCGCCGGCTTACCCATCCACTTACCAGAACTGGTAGCTAACAGCAAAACTAAAATCGCCCCTATCGTCTCTTCTGCCAAGGCCGCAAAAGTCCTCTTACGCACTTGGGCCAAACGTTACCAACGTACAGCAGATTTAGTCGTAGTGGAAGGTCCCCAAGCAGGTGGACATCTAGGGTTTTCCTATGAAGAAGCCTCCATAGAGCCAAGTGTTATGGATCAAGAATTCGGTAAAATTCTAAAAGAAGTCGCCGCCTACGAAGAACAATTCCAACAAAAAATCCCCGTAGTCTTTGCCGGCGGGATTCACAGTCGCGAAGACATCGATCACTATTTGAAATTAGGGGCTAGTGGCGTACAAATTGCCACCCGCTTTGTGGTCACCGATGAATGCGATGCTCCTGACTCTTATAAGCAGATGTATCTTAAAGCAAAACCTGAAGATATCGAAATTATCAAAAGTCCTGTGGGAATGCCTGGTCGCGCACTGCACAATGATTTTACAAAACGAGCAGCCAAAGAACGCATTCCCATTGAACGGTGTCGCAACTGCCTGTCATTAAAACATTGTGACCGCAAGACAATTCCTTACTGTATTTCTCAAATGTTGCTAAATTCTGTCACAGAACATCCTAATGAAGGATTAGTATTTGCTGGAGCGCAAGTCCATCGCATTCATGAAAAAACCACTGTTCCTGCCCTTTTTGCAGAGTGGACGGGACTTTCTGAAACAACTTTCCTCTAAACTTTTAAACAATCGAAAAGCGCAACCGCCAAACATTCTTGTTTAACGGTTGCGCTTTTTCGTTTTCATCTTCCATATGACAGCCATGACTATTGGATTAAATCATAAATCTCCATAGCGACGATATCAATATTGTCGAATTGGTAACTTTGTTGGGAATCAGATTCTGTCAATTCGAATGTTTCGGTAGCCTTGTCATAGGTAACCAAGCATTTTTCCACGCCTTCTTTTTCAAACCGGCGAACTTGGATCTCGTTATCAGTCGCTTCGGTCATCGCTTCCAAACGTTTGATGATGGCGACTAGCTGTGAACTTTTCATAAACGAAAGCCTCCCTTTCTATTTCCTGTATCATTGTATCAGAACCATGTTAGACATGCATTGATTTTCGCAAAAAAATCTAACTTTTTTTGTTCTTTAATCCCACCATAGTTTGATTAAGGCCTGGGTTCCTTCATTTTCAAAGCCTTTGTCTGCCAACTTTTCATAAAGTTCCTTGGCTAATCTAGTTGCCGGTAAATCTAATTCCATCTTTTCGGCTTCATCTAAGGCAATTTTTAAATCTTTGATAAAATGTTTTACAAAAAAGCCCGGGCTGTAATCGGCTTTTAAAATTCGAGGACCATAGTTTTCCATGGACCAGTTACTAGCACTGCCACCAGCTAACGTTTCAATCACTTTTGGTTGGTTTAAGCCAGCCGCTTTACTGTAAACCAGCATTTCTGTCATGCCGGTCATGGTGCCAGCAATCATAATTTGATTGGCCATTTTTGTATGTTGTCCTTTGCCTGGCCCACCATGAAGGGTGTAACGTTTACCTATGATTTCAAATAGCGGGCGCAATTGGTTAAAAGTTTCTTCCTCGCCGCCAACCATAATCGTCAACGTAGCATTTTTCGCTCCTAAATCGCCTCCAGAAACTGGCGCATCTAAACTCACTGCTCCTTTTTCTTTGGCGGTAGTCGCAATTTTTTCAGCTAAACTAGGGGTGCTCGTAGTCAAATCTACAAGAGTTTTCCCTGATACATCGCTTTGAAAAATTCCCACTGGACCGTAATAAACCTCTTCTACATCTGTGGGATAACCCACCATGGTAAAGATGATTTCACTAGCAGCAGCGACTTTTTGGGGAGTCTCTTGCCAAACTGCGCCTCTTGCCACTAAATCATCCGCTTTGGCCTTTGTCCGGTTGTATACGTGTAGTGTGTGCCCAGCATTTTGTAAATGACTTACAATGGCATGCCCCATGACACCGATGCCGATAAATCCAATTTCCATATCCATCCTCCTCAAAAAAGTACATAAAAAAATCACACCTTTAGTATACGCAAAAAGTGTGATCTTTGTCCTTAGTCAGCTATTAAAATTTATTTTCAACCTCTGCGAACCACTTTTTTCAAAGCTGGAGATAGTTTTACTTTGACTTTTTGAATTGGTTTTTTCGGTTCTTTCACTAAACTCCGTTCAAAATGATAAGCAACCATATCGTGATAAAAAGCTAACATGGACTCTCCAAAATGATCTGCGGAAATAGTGTACATTTTTTGCTCCAAAACTTGAGGATTGATGGAAATTTGACGGTTTGCAAACTCTACAAAGCTCGCTGCAAAATCCTCATCAGTAGCAAAGGTTACCCCTAGTGATTCGTCATCAATTAAATTATTTAAATAATCGTTGCCCTCCACCACCAATTGCGTCCCAGCCGCCATGGCTTCTGTATAGGTTAGTCCCTGGGTTTCTGAAGTTGAAGCACTGACGAAGTAATCCGCTGCTTGGTAATAAATGGCCACTTCATCGTTAGGCACTTCGCCTGTAAACGTCACGTGTTCTGAGAGGTTCAATTGAGCGACTAAGGCTTCAAGGTCTTCTTTATAAGGCCCTTTGCCAACGATTAACAAATGAGCATCAGAGAAGTTGCTGATAATATCTGGAAGTCCGGAAATAATGGCTTGAATATTCTTTTCATATGAAATACGACTTAAAGATAACAACAACATTTGATCTAGTTGAATTCCTAAAGAGTGACGCAATTCTTCACACATCTCTTTAGTAATATCTGGCCGCTTGAATTTTTCCACTTCAATCCCCGTGGGAATAATGCGCATAGGGCTATCTACTCCATAACTACGCAGCGTGTCAATCACTCGTTCACTAGGGCAAACAACGCCGGTCGTGTGGTTAGTGAACAATCGGGAATAATACTTCACATGGGTTGGCCGCAAAACTTTGCCTTTAGCAATATAATGCAAATAGTCTTCATACATGGTGTGGTACGTATGAATCACAGGGATTCCCATTTTTTTCCCCACCATTTTTCCTAAGAGTCCGGCACCAAATTCTGTATGAGTATGAATTAAATCCAATTCCAACTCTTTGGCGATTAAATAAGCATACCACATTCCTCGAACCACAATGCGTCGATCGGTAAAAGAAATCAACGGTACGCTAGGCATCCGAATAATGTCTTCTTCTAAACCGGTGGCATTTGGATCGCTGGTGGTAAAAATGTAAACCTTATGACCCCTTTTTTCTAACTGTTCTTTTAATGTCCGGATTGACGTGGAAACCCCACTGACCTGGGGAAAGTACGTATCCGTAAAAAAACCAATTTTCAACGTGTAAACCTCCAAACCTGTCACCTTTTCAAAAATTGCTTTCACAGCACTCTTGATTACTCTTTGATTATAGCATAACAAAAACTTTCCTCCTCCTGCTAAAGTCTGATTTTTAAAGAAATGCATAGGAAGAAAGCGAATTAACTTTGTTTTATTCAATCGAGCAGTTACAGGCAAAAGGCATGAGACAACAAAAATAAACTTTTTTTGTACCATTCAAGCCTAAAAAACGACAGAGATTTCTCTCTGTCGTTAGGAGTTTCGATTCGCTTATTTTTCCAAGTATTCTTGAACTAAAGCTTGTACTTCTTCCATGGTGTCGCAATCTTGTAAGGCCCGGTCTGCCAATTCTTTCATGTCAGCCGTATTTAATTTCTTCATTAAGCTACGTGTTTTCAAAACAGAAGTAGCGCTCATGGAGAACTCATCTAAACCCATACCCACTAATAGTGGTACTGCAGTTTGATCACCAGCCATTTCGCCACACATACCAGCCCATTTGCCTTCTTTATGTGCTGAATCAATCACGTTCTTGATCAAGCGCAAGATTGAAGGGTTATAAGGTTGGTACAAGTAAGAAACTTGTTCATTCATGCGGTCAGCTGCCATGGTGTATTGAATCAAGTCATTGGTACCAATACTAAAGAAGTCAACTTCTTTGGCAAATTTATCAGCTAATACAGCCGCAGCTGGGATTTCAATCATAATCCCTACTTGGATGTTATCGGAAACGCTGATACCTTCGTCAATTAATTTTTGACGTTCTTCATCATACAATTTCTTCGCTGCTCTGAATTCTTTCAAAGTCGCTACCATTGGGAACATAATGCGCAAGTTTCCGTAAACAGAAGCCCGCAACAATGCTCGCAATTGGGTACGGAACATGCCGTCACCAAGGGATGACAAGCTAATCCGTAACGCCCGGTAACCCAAGAAAGGATTCATTTCATGAGGCAATTGTAAGTAAGGTAGTTCTTTGTCTCCCCCGATGTCCATCGTCCGTACAACCACTGGTTTGCCATCCATACCTTCTAATACGGCTTTATAGGCTTCAAATTGGTCTTCTTCAGTTGGAAAATCTGGTGAGTCCATATACAAAAATTCCGTACGGTACAAACCGATCGCTTCTGCGCCATTATTGTGAACACCTTCTAAATCTTTCGGTGTCCCAATATTAGCAGCTAATTCAAAGTGAACGCCATCTGCTGTTTCCGTTTTGGCTTCTTTTAATTTTTCCCATTCTGCTTTTTGAGCTGCATAAGCGGCTCCCGCTTCTTGGAATTGGGCAGTTTGGGTTTCGTCAGGGTTGATGATTACATCCCCTTCAATCCCGTTAACTGCTAGAATATCTCCTGCTTTCACCTTGTCCGTGATTTCTTTGGTCCCAACAATTGCTGGAATTTCAAGAGAACGGGCCATGATGGCAGAGTGTGAAGTCCGACCACCGATATCGGTTACAAAAGCTTTGACGTAAGTACGATCTAATTGAGCTGTATCACTTGGTGTCAAGTCATGGGCAACCACTACCACTTCTTCGTTAATCATTGAAGGGTTAGGTAAAGTTACGCCAATCAAGTGAGCCAAAATCCGTTTCGCAACGTCGCGGATGTCTGCTGCCCGTTCTTGCATGTAGGCATTGTCATCCATCGCTTCGAACATCCCGATATACATATCGGTTACTTCTTTCAAGGCTGCTTCTGCATTGACCTTGTTATCCGCAATATTTTGCTTGATTTGACCAATCATTTCTGGGTCACTAAGTACCATTAAATGAGCGTCAAATACTTGCGCTTCTGCTTCGCCGAGGCTTTTCGCTGCTTTTTCACGAATCAGAGTCAGCTCATCGGAAGACTGCGCCAAAGCAACGTCTAAACGTTTTGCCTCAGCGTCAGTGTCTTCCACTGATTCTTTTTTGAAAGATAAGTCCGGTTGAACTAGCAGGTAAGCTTTCGCAACAGCAATGCCGTCACTTGCGGCAATCCCTTTTAGCTTTTCAACCATATTATTCAGACAATCCTTCCTTTTTCATTGTTTCCACGATTGCTTCAATCGCTTCTTTTTCGTCAGCACCTTCAGTAGTAATTGTAACATCTGAACCTTGGCCAACACCAAGAGACATAACGCCCATGATGGATTTCAAGTTAACAGATTTACCTTTGTACTCTAAGTTAATGTCAGAGCTGAATTTGCTAGCAGTTTGAACTAGTAAAGTAGCTGGACGTGCGTGAATTCCTGTTTCTGCTACTACGTGAAAGTCTTTCTTTTCCATATTGATCGGTCTCCTTTATAGAACAATGTTTTTTGGTTGGGGCATCATCTTGCCACAAGGCTAGAAATCACCCTCTCAGTTTTTAAGGTTACCATTTTTTCTTAAAATCTACAACCGTTTTCTACTTTTTTAAGGGGAGTTTAGCATGCTATATTTCGGAAATCGCAACTATTTTTTCCCCATGCTCTTCTTTCCCAAAAGAAATCCATTAAAGCAAGCACAAAATTTGCAAGAAAATGAATCTTGAGTATAATAAAATTATTGGTCAGTAATGGTCAAAAGAAACATTTTGCGAGGTTTATCCTTTTACCCAAGGAAAAATTCGCGTTACAATTAATGAAAAAGAGTTAACCTTAGTCTTTTTGGCTACGGTACAAGAAAGGTTGTGAAACAATGCTTTGTCAAAATTGCGGCAAAAATGAAGCAACGATTCATTTATATGCAAATGTAAACGGCCAGCGTAAACAACTGGACTATTGTCAAAGTTGTTATCAACAATTAAAGCAAGGAGGACAAGCTGCTATGATGTCTCAAGATCCTTTTGGCTTTGGTTCTCTGGATGATCTCTTTCGTCAGATTTCCCGCCAGTCCCAACAAGGTCAAAATCCAACAAATCAAACGCCCCCTACTCAATTCGGCGGCAATAATTTTAACGGTGGTCAGCCCCCTCAACAAGGCGGCGGTCAAGGCAATGGTCTCTTAGGCGAGTACGGGATTAATCTCACGCAAATTGCCAGAGACGGTGGCATCGATCCTGTGGTGGGTCGTGACCAAGAAATCCAACGAGTCATCGAAATTTTAAATCGTCGGACCAAAAACAATCCTGTCCTAATCGGCGAACCTGGTGTAGGGAAAACCGCTGTAGTCGAAGGCTTGGCCCAAAAGATTGTCGACGGTGATGTGCCGCAAAAACTAATGGATAAAGAAGTTATCCGCTTAGATGTAGCTTCCTTAGTTTCTGGTACTGGGATTCGTGGGCAGTTTGAAGAACGAATTCAAAAATTAATCGAAGAAATCAAACAAGCCGAAAATGTGATTCTCTTTATTGATGAAGTCCATGAAATTGTCGGCGCTGGTGCGGCCGGCGATGGCAATATGGATGCAGGAAATATTTTAAAACCTGCCCTAGCTCGTGGTGAATTACAAATGGTGGGCGCCACTACATTAAACGAATACCGCATCATTGAAAAAGATGCAGCTTTGGAACGTAGAATGCAGCCAGTTCGAGTTGACGAACCAACCGTTGAAGAAACCATCACGATCTTAAAAGGTTTGCAACCTCGCTATGAAGATTACCATCATGTAAAATATACCGATGAAGCCATTGAAGCGGCAGCTAACCTCTCCAACCGCTATATTCAAGATCGCTTCTTACCAGATAAAGCTATCGACTTATTAGATGAAACTGGCTCTAAAATGAACTTAACCATTCAGTTTGTAGATCCAAAAACCATCGATAAAAAATTACAAGAAGCCGAAGCTCAAAAACAAAAAGCTTCCGCCGAAGAGGATTTTGAAAAAGCGGCCTATTACCGTGATCAAATCAACAAGCTAAGTGCCATGAAATCACAACAAATCAGTGATGAACAAACACCTGTTATTACCGAAAAAGACATGGAACAAATCGTGGAACAAAAAACGGGAATTCCAGTTGGTGACTTAAAACAAAAAGAACAAACTCAATTGAAAAATTTGGCAATCGATTTGAAAAAACATGTGATCGGTCAAGATGAAGCCGTGGACAAAGTGGCTAAAGCCATTCGTCGCAATCGCGTTGGTCTAGGCAAACAAAATCGTCCTATTGGTTCTTTCCTTTTTGTAGGACCTACTGGTGTGGGAAAAACCGAACTTGCTAAACAGCTAGCTTATGAACTCTTTGGCTCTGAAGAAGCTATGATTCGTTTTGATATGTCGGAATACATGGAAAAACACAGTGTGGCAAAATTAATCGGTTCTCCTCCAGGCTATGTAGGCTATGAAGAAGCCGGCCAATTAACCGAAAAAGTCCGTCGCAATCCTTACAGCTTAATTCTGTTGGATGAAGTGGAAAAAGCCCATCCCGATGTTTTGCACATGTTCTTGCAAATCCTTGATGATGGTCGCTTAACCGATGCCCAAGGTCGCACGGTCAGCTTTAAAGATACTCTGATTATCATGACTTCTAATGCCGGTACCGGCAATGTGGAAGCAAACGTCGGTTTTGCTGCTACCCGTGAAGGCATCACCCGCTCGGTTTTAGGGCAATTAAACAACTTCTTCACTCCTGAATTCTTAAACCGTTTTGACGGTATTATCGAATTCAAGACTCTATCAAAAGAAAATCTTTTGACAATTGTGGAATTAATGCTCGCTGATGTAAATAAGATGTTGCAACCACAACACTTACACATTCATGTCACCAAAGCCGTAGAAGAAAAATTAGTAGACTTAGGCTATGATCCTTCCATGGGTGCTCGCCCATTGCGTCGGACCATTCAAGATCAAATTGAAGACGGCATTGCTGAATTCTACTTGGATCATCCCGATGTCAAAGAACTAGAAGCCGTCTTACGAGATGATAAAATTCATATTCGTCAAAAAGAAGCCAAAGTTGAGACAGAAGATATTGCTCCAGAAACAGAAGAATAACCATTGATTTTGACCACTTTCTCAAGGTTTCAGAGAAAGTGGTCTTTTTATATTTTCCTCACTTTTTCTTAAAGAGAGAATTGTTATTTTCAGGTGAAATTCCTTTCCAAAATCCTGAGAAAACTCTATAATGATAATAAGAACGAAACATTTGGGGTGAATGATATGAAATTAATTAATGTAACCAATAGCCATTCAAGATTAGTTCGAAACCAGCTAGAAAATACCGATGCCGAAATGGTAAAAGTTTATACTGCTGGTAATACCACCGTCATCTTTACTAGCGCTCCTGCTCATGATGAAATCTTAATCGTGAACAAAAAACGCAATTTGTTAGACAAAGAAATTCAGCAAATTAAAAACTTTTTCTTCAAAAAAATGCCTTATACACCAGCGCCAGAGCTTGTGAATATCATTCGAGAAAATGGCATCGTGGAAATCTCCATTCAAAAGCCATTGACAAATACTTCTGCAATTTAAAAAAAGACTCATTAAGAATCCTGATTCCTCAGGGCTCCTAATGAGTTTTTTTAGACCACTTGGGCTAAATTAGCACTAATTTTGTTGCTTTTGTCTTTGTACATTTGGAATAAAAAGTTTTCCATATCGTCAAAGGAGGCCAAGCCTTCCACCACCCAATAAGCTTGAGTATTTGGTGGTAATAAATCCGTACTACACGTAATTACCGCATCAAAGGCTTCTGTACTGGCAGTATTCATCAAATAAAACTCTACAAAAGGCAGACGATCAATTCGATTGATCATCGCATAAAGCAAGAAATGGTTGGGAAAACCGACGATGCCCACTTTGATCTTTTCTGCTGTAGTTCCGCTGTGATAGGCATTGAGGCAAACAATGGTCAGCAAACTAGCTAAATCAGGATCGTTTTCCTCAATCCCTACTAAAGCCTTCATCACCCGTTGATAGAAAAGGTCAAACTCGGGATCGTGGGCTTTTAAACGTTCCATAATAAAGTCCAAATTGCGAGGAATATTGCTGCCTAAGAGTTGCCAACGAGAAAAAATCGTCTGTAAATTGATTAAAAATAATTCTTGTAGCCCTTTATTGGTAATCGTTAATTGTTCTTGAATCCGTTGAGCAATTTTCTCAGCATAGGCCTTTGACTCGGTTAAATTGCGATATTGTCGCTTCACAATGGTTAAACGTGGATCGTCATAGGCAAAATATTGTGGCCAATAAAACATCATAAAATTAATGAAGTTGCCTTCTCGCTCTTGATAAGTTTCCGGAACTCCTCTAGCTGCTAGAGCTTCTTTAAATTTACAGTTGGTCGCAGGATAATTCAGCTTATTGATTTGGGGCTCATCTACGTAATACTCTTGCGCTGTTCGCAACAAACTTAGCCCATGGTACATACTGAATTCCCGTTTTTCCACATATTTTAAATAAACTAGATCTTCTGGCGCCATGTAAGACTCCAATGAATGCCCCAAGTTTTGTTCAAAATAATCATAAAGCCGTGTGCCAAAATCAACACTCCAAAAGAAGTTGAAATACATAATGCGAATGGCTGCTTCTCGCCCGGTTACTTCCATTTGCAGACAGTTTAAGCGAATCTCTTTGGTTTTTAAATATTCCACCAAAGGCTTTAAGCGTCGCATCAACGAAGACTGGCTGAGTCCTCTTTGCTCCCCAAAATCCCGCAAATCTTGCTCTGGATGAAGCAATGAAGCAACAATCACTTGGTAAGGAACCCCATTGGCAAAAAGATATTGTTGGTATTTTTGATAACTAGGCATGTTTTTAGCAACTACCACTTTGTCTTTTTCATTTAACAAAAAACAGCTAGCGTCAATTTGGTTTAGTTCTTTATTCATACCCTGTAATAAATTTGCAGTCTTGATATGAGAGAAGCCGGTGTATTTCTCAAAATAATGGATTGGATATTCTCCCGGATCGATTTCCAAAATATGTTTGTAAATTTTTGTTTTTGATTTCCCTGGCTCATCTAAGAAAATTCCTTCTAACATTCATAGCTTCCTTTCTCATATTTTTTTATAATAATAGCACATTATTGAAAAAAGAAAATAAAAAAATTGTGTAAAATTCCTATTGAAACCTTTTATTCTTTCTGCTACCGGCGCTCTTCCATTACTAAATACGCAACAATTTTTTAAAGCGTATTCTTTTGTAAATACCGCAAAATCTTTTTAATCTACTCCTTTTAGCCACTAAAAAGAAGCAAATTAAATAACTATATAATTTTATAGATAGCCGATTTCCCCGTGTTGCTTTTGCTAAGCAATCTTTCATAAGTTTAAAAAACGGCCACGAATCTTTGTAATTTCTTGAAAATTTTTGACAGCTTGTCAAAGGATAAGAATACCTATCTTAGCAACCCAAAAATCATCTTTTGACTACTTTTTTGAAAATTTTTGATTATTTGTCATTTCATGAAAAATCACTGCTCCTTCTTAAACGAAAAGGAACAGTGATTTTTGCTATTTTTATTTTTGACGAGCCTTGATTTTTTTGATCGCCCAATCATAGTGACTACCTGTAGCAGAGATACAATAGCTTGCCAAATTGGAACTTCCTGTCCAAGAATAATACTTTTTCGTGAACAATTGCTCCTCATTAAAAGAATTCACTAAAGCAACACATTTCTCATGGCTGTTTGCCAGTAAGTTCTTTGCTTCGGCTAAAGATGTTTGCTGATGCTTTTGAGTAAAGGCTTGATTCAACCCACCGTAATTCCGCCAATTATAAGGTGCTGGTAAAAAAGGCGCCTTTGGTTCTTGTTGGTTGTTTTCGACAAAGTCCAACAGCAAACGATGCCATTCATAAAGATGAATCAATACATCCCGCAAGTTTTGATCACGGCGCCAATGTTTTTCTTTCTTATTCGCTAAAAAGGCTTCCGAAAAAGCAAAATCTGCCTCTTGCTCTGCTTCACTCATCTTTTCAATCAACTGGCATAACTTTTCATACTGCTCTGTTGCCACTTGAAGTAACCCTTCTTTCGTTGTGGGTCTGGCCATTTGAATCCCTCCTTTAACTTATCTTAATTTTACCATAGGGGAACTTACTTCTTTGTAGCCCTGTGATAAAAGAAAAACCCTTGAGAAAGTTCTCAAGGGCTTCATTCAGGTCAAAGATTGGGTGTACTAAACAATGTTGAATTATTCGCTAACGCTAACTTCTCCTTCAACTTTTGCACCATTTTCTTCAAGCTTAGCGGAATCTTGGTATTCTTGTTTTTCAAAGGTAACATTACCAGTTACTTTCGCACCATCTAAGACAAAGTTATTGGCTTTTACTAAGATGTCGCCGTCTACTGTACCATGAACGATATTGAAGCCTTCTGATTCTACAATCAATTGTGGAACTGTGATGGTGTATTCAGCAGTGACATTCCGATCATCATCTTGGGAATAAAGGGCGAATTTCCGATAGATATCACCAGAATCTTCTCCTTTATTATGGAACTCTCCGGCAACCGTTACATCTTTATCAAAGGTAATGTCACTAGTTGCAGCTACAATCCAGTTCCCATCAGCACTTAAGGCTGTTTCTAAAACAGCTGGGTCACTGCTGACAGAAGCAGTAGAAAGCACATCAGTAGTAGAACTAGCTGCTGTTTCACTAGTTGCTGGTGCGCTGCTGGAAGCTGAACTATCAGAAGAGTTGTCGCTACTACATGCCCCTAAAGTGACTGCCAATAGTGCAACCGCGGAAAGACTAACAATTTTTTTCGAAATCATAATAAATCTCCTTTTTCTTAAGTTAGTAAGGTACTTACCCTATTTATCATACCACCTAGCCCCAATAATTAAAAACAATCAGCCCTTTTCAATTATGTAGTAGATTTTTAGGAATTAAATAAATACCAACTATTTTGATTTTTGATGGTATTCAATCAACGCGCGATTAAAATTAGCAATCATGGCTGTTAAGATTCCTACACCAATTAAGACATAAAAGACAGTGAAAAGTTTTCCCAGTGCGGTTTCTGGTGTGAAATCCCCATACCCCACCGTAGCCAATGTCATCACCGAAAAGTACAAAGCATCTAAAAACGCCATCTTTTCAACATTGTGATAAAAAACTGTCCCGATGATTAAAATAAAAGCGCCAGATAACAACACAGCTTTTTGCTCTTCTTGATGAAATAAAATCTTCAACACCCGCCATAAGCTACGAAACAATAAGAGAAAAGAAACCATAGAACCTCCTTTTAATACCTTATTACTATTATTTTAACAAAAAATCCTCCTTATTGAATTAATTAAATAAAGCGACCTCATTTCAATCAATGAATGATAAAAATGAGAATCGCCAAATCGATTTATTATAGAATTAATTATTAGAAACCCAAGTTCCAGCAAAAACAATATCATTAGGTTTCCCATAGGCTAAGACGGTATCTGCTTGGCCGCCAGACAAAGAATTTTTGATATAATAAATATTTTTTCGCCTTGTTGCCAAAGTATCTTGTGTATCGCCATCCCAGTCCCCGACTAATACTTCATCAGTTGGTCGGCCATAGCCCACTACTTTATCTGCCTCGCCACCGGCAATCGAGTTTTTGATATAGTAAAGATTTCCTCGCCGAACGGTTAATGTGTCCCTCTCGTCGCCGTCCCAATCTCCGACTAATACGATATCCTTTGGTCGACCATACGCAATAACTTCGTCTGCCTCGCCACCGGCAATGGTGTTTTTAATATAGTAAAGGTTTCCTCGCCGCACCGCTAAAGTATCCACTCCATCGCCGTCCCAATCCCCGACTAATACTTCATCAGTTGGTCGGCCATAGCCCACTACTTTATCCGCTTCGCCACCGGCAATGGTATTTTTAATATAGTAAAGATTTCCTCGGCGAACTGCTAAAGTGTCCACTCCATCGCCATCCCAATCCCCGACTAAAATTGTATCCTGGGGTTTTCCATAGCCGATTACTTTATCTGCCTCTCCTCCTAAAAGATTGTATTTAAAGTAATAACTATTTGAACGCCGAACTGCTAAAGTAGTCGGAGCTGACTTGCCCCCTTCAAAAATTGGTGGAATATCACCGGTTTCAAAAGTTTCTCCCTTTTTAATAAGCTTAAGCTGAATTGAAGTAATCGTTACATTTGAAATATAAAATCCAGCTGGGGCATCATTTTTAGCCCAACCTAGCCAGCCACTTCTTGAAGAAAAAGTTCGATAATACAGATCATATTGATTTGCCAATTCCCCTGTTAATCGGTAACGAATCGCGGCAATTGGGGTATTGTCACTATTTAAAGCAACTGCCCCTTGTGACACATAGGAAGACCACGTAGCTTTTCCCTTACTGTAAGTGGCAGTTTCCAAATTTCCTAACGAACTCAAATTCGTGCCGAGATTTGTCGTTATGGTTTGAATATCATTTTTGGCATATTGACCAAAAGAAGCTTGATCAAATACTGGGTCTAAACTACTTCCTTCTGAGCTCGTTCCAGATAAAGTGATTGAAGGCATTACTTGAATGGTGTGGCTGCCTCCACCGATAACTAGCTTAGTACTTTCTTTTTCAGACGAAGATGCAGGCTGTCCATCAACGAAAACCGTTGATATATCAAATAACTTCGGCAGTTCTACCGTTGCTTCACAACCATTGGGTACTGTCGTTTCAATCGTCAATGAATCCGGGCTTTTTATAAAACTAGCCATAATACTTCCTTTTAAAGTCGGCATAGACATACTCGCTGAGGCAACCGAATCAGTATTTAAAGTTAAGTTGTACTTGGAAAAGGCTGAATCAGTAGGCTCTACGCCAAAGATTCCTTTTATCAATGCAATACCACCACCTGTTCCCCAAACATGAGAAAACGTCATATTCGGCTTACTTGAAACACTCCAAGCTTCAGGCGCAATGGTGGCATCCAGATTGTTTAACACAGAAAAATAGCTCCGAATTTCTTTATTGTTTCGTTGTTCAAGTAATTGAGTGGCAATGGCGCCGTGTCCCGTGTCATACAATCCCTTATAAAAAAAGTAAGCCATATAAATACTACCGCTAGCTTGCTTCCCAGCCTTTTCAATATTGCTAGCCAAATCATCCGCCATTTTTTCACCAGAATAAATACCAAAGGCTAAGGCAACATAATCATTTTGGACAGAGCAATTGGCTTGAAGGGAGCCTGTTGCTGTCAAACCATCAGAAAATGATTTTTTAGTTGAGTTATATAACTTTTCAATCATACTTTCTTTAATAGCATTGGCTTGGTTTAAGTAGTTTTGAGCATCTGTTGGATTACCAATAATCGCCGCTAGTTGACTCATCGCGAAATAGGCTTTGTAACTAACTGCATTGACTTCACTTTTGTATTTTGTATTTGCTATATCGTAATTAGGTAGTTCTGTTCTTGGCCAATCGACTAAATCTATTGTTCCATTAGAGTACACAAGATTTTGGTTAGGGTCATAGATTACTGCATTCATTAAATTTTTGAGCTTATCATATTTTTCTTGAACGTAAATTGTATCCTTAGTGTGAAGATAGTCCTCATAAACTCCTACAGCACTCATTAAACGATATTCTGTATATTGGGTAGGATTTTCAATTAGATAATCCCAGGTATTTCGTGCTGATAAATAGTCATCGCTTAAAGTATAAGATAAGGCCTGGTAAACCAGATTATCCCCTTCATAGGCCCGACGCTCCCTAGTTACAGAATCCGCTACTAAGCCATCGTGTACTTCGCGATAGGAATATTTTGACATTGCATAAATCGAATTAAGCAAATCATCATCACTGGAAAAACTACTTTTTGTCTCATCATAAGGAATGCTCATTTCGATTCCTTGCACTTTATCGGTAGTTAATTCACCAGGATAGTTATAAATCGTAGCATACCGAAACCCTTTTTGACTGTACCCGGCAAAAGTAACATTCGTCCCTTGAAATAACCATGTTTCATCGTAAACATTTCCGGTGTTCATCCGATACTTGGCAACCCCATTTTGCAATTGCTCCCCTAAAGTGATCCGGATGGCGGTTTTTGTTGGCGCAGATGCGGTTAATTGGAGATCCCCGACAATCTCTTTGGCAAAAGCAACCGTATAGCTGCCATCCCCATTTTTAATCACCGAAGCCGGGGTAACAAAACGTCGCAGCGTGTTGTCTGTTATGGATGGTGTCAGTCTATAATGAGCGTTCATAGCGCTTAGGCTAGCTTTACTCCACGGGTTATTGTCATAATCCGTTACTTCAGACCATTGATAAGGATATTTTGTCGTGTCTGCATTCTGGGCTAATTCGGTGTAATAAGCCGTTCCGATGGACTGATTGGAACTACCGTAAATGATCTCATCCATTTTTTTAATCTGAGTTTGGTTCACATCTCGGGCAGAGTTGTAAACAACTTTCTTTGTCCCATCCGGGTAGTAATAAGTGATCTGCATCAAAGCACCCGAATTCACAGCTTGGGAATAATTATATAAGCCAATGATATTTTCAGATAAAGTCAGTTCATCGGTAATGTCATAGGTATTGTAAAATAAGCTTTGTCCATTTCTCCTAGTAGGCCCTACACCAATCTCTACGCCATTCACATAAACGTTAAAGACATTGCGTTTGGCTGCTTCTGTGTCTAGAGCCGTAATCGTCAGCATTGCTTTTTCCACATTTTCTTCTCTGCTTACTTTGGTGCGCATTAAATTGGCAACACTACTTTCTGAAGTCCATGAAAAATCGGTACCTTCCCACTGAGTATCCACTGCGGTTACAAAAGGTACTCGATCTGAAATCGCCTGGGTGCCATCCTTATATTGGACACTAACTGACCAATAATACAATTCATTGGCCAAAAGCGAGTTTCCAAGATCCGGCAAATGAACTGAAGTTTGCTCAGAAGAAGCAATCCAATTGCTTTGATAGACAGCTTCCGTTGCATCATTTCGCAAATAAACAGTAATCATAAAGGCAGACTGTAACGCTGCGGTGGCATTCTGCCAAGAAAAAGTTAATTTATCCTTGCTAGCATTTTTGGCAAAAGGCAATAAATTTACTTTTAGATTATTAGGTTTTTCCGTTTGTTTTTCAGTACCGTTTTCTTCTAGGCTACCGCTTAAGCCATCAATTGCTTTCTCATCATTAAGCACACTAGAAGAATCGCTTGTTTCATTATTTGGGGTCGCGTCTTTTATTTCAGGTGTCTTTTCTTTATCTAACTGTCCTTGCTTTTCTTCCAGATGCAGCGTATCATCCTCTGCCGCGAAACTGGCTTGGCTCATACCACAAACTAGTAAAACAACCCATAAAATACTGATTTTTTGTAACCTCTTTTTCATTCTTCACCCATCACTTCCTAAATACTGGTTTCCAATCAGTTATTAATTTTCATCCTCACTTAATAATAGACCAATTGACCTAGTAGAAAAAGCCCTATTTCCTATCAATCTCGATAGAAAATAAGGCTTTCAATCCTTTTTCTGTATTGAAAGTATTTTTAGGCTAACCAATCCTCTAAAGGCTCTTACAGCAAAGGTAAAATCCAGTTCACCCATGCCCAACTAATTGGCATAATCAAAACCATGGCGGGAATCATATCTGCTGTGGGAAACATCTTGACTTTAATCATCCGAAAACCAGTGGCCAACATTAAAATCCCTCCACAAGCTTTGAAATCCAAAATCATATCCGGCGTAGTTAGCGGAAAGATGAATTTGGCCATTAAAAACAAGACAAAGAAAATCACAAATTGCGGGATGGCAACCACTGAAACTACGTAGCCTAAATTACAAGCAAAAATTGCGGCGGTAAAGAAGTCTAAGATTGATTTGGCAATTAAAACAGAGCTATCCCCGGTCATTCCTGAATCCAAACTGCCGTAAATCCCTGTGCCACTGGCGCAAAATAAAACGATCACCGTGACCAAGGTGTTAATAAACTCTTCTTGGCTCATCATTATTTTTTCATTGGGAATCAGTTTGGCAATGGGACGTTGCATCAACATCGCTCCTTTGTTAATTTTATCTCCCAAATGAATCACTAAACCAAAGCCTGTACCCACAACTACCGAAAAAATGACAGCAGGCATATACTTCATCGGTGCTATGGCGTAGATTCCCATGGCCAAAGAACAAGCGCCAAAGATCATATTGATTTCCCTTTTGAATTTTTCGTTTAATTTTTCGCCCGCTAAGCCACCGACAATTCCTCCAATAAAAACGGACAATACATTAATAATAATACCAGTTGGCATAATACCCCTCCTATAGATGTCGCAAAAACTGCTCAACGAATCTATTTTAGCGAGTTTATCTTTTCAAGCAATTCAAATTTGGTGTTACAATATTCTAGAATGGAATAGATAAGAGGGAATGCCAATGGATATCCATAAATTAGAAAGCTTTATTGACCTTACTAAAACACTTAGCTATACACAGACTGCTTCGCGACAATTTAGCACCCAGAGCAGTATCTCCAAACAGATTCAAGCTTTGGAAAAAGAACTTAACGTTACTTTATTTGATCGGGCCCATCGGAAAATCAGTTTGACGAAACAAGGAGAACTTATACTTCCCCACGCCATGAATATGGTGGCAGAATATCACCGTCTTGAAAGAGCGCTTCAGGAATATCAGTCTCAAGAAGAGCTTTCCTTGAGTATTTTAACGATTCCCACCATGGCGAATTATCGGGGCTTTTCACTGATTACCCAGTTTTTAAAAGAGCATCCCGAAGTCAAACTGCGCTTAAAGGAAGGAGAAGGAAATTTATTACTCCCTTTCTTAGAGGATCGCCATAACCATCTGATTTTTATGCGGACTTTCACCCTAGATTTACCAGATTATGACTTGTCAGTAACAGAAGAAGATTCTTTTGTAGCCGTGGTGGCCAAGAGTCATCCCTTCGCTAATCGTAAAAAGCTTGCCCTAGCCGAGTTAAAGGATGAAAAATTTGTCTTATTAGAAAAAGAGACAATGCTGTACCAGCCAACCCTTGATCTGTGTAAAAAAGCTGGGTTTAAGCCAACTATTTTATTTAAAAGTTCTCGAATTGATTTATTGCTTAATATGGTAGCCAATGAACTGGGCGTCACGATTCTAATGGAGAAAACAATCGAACGCAACTGGACTGATTCCGTATCCGTCATTCCAATTACACCAACTGAAGTTAGTTACCTGGCTTTTATTCGCAAAAAAACCGTCCAACCTGAAGCTCTGCGCTTATTTTGGGACTATTTAAAAGAGCAACAATCGTAAGTAATTATTCCGTTTTGGAATAGGATAATAAAAATCATGAATTGTTCTAGTAAAAAAATCCTCCTATGATAAAGACAGAACTTAAAAGGAGGAAAAATGATGTCAGAACCTTATGATTTACGAAAAGTATTAGCAGAATTAAATGAAATTCCCGGCCAATACCATGAAACGAATAGAGAAATTGATCCCGAAGCAGAGTTATCCGGCGTTTATCGTTATATTGGCGCTGGAGGTACCGTTATGCGTCCTACTCAAGAAGGTCCTGCAGTGACTTTCAACAATATTAAAGGCTTTCCAAATGCCCGGGTTTCCATCGGCACCATGGCGAGTCGCAAGCGAGTTGGAGAAATATTGCACCACGATTACCGCACGCTGGGCAAACTTTTACAACATTCTGTAGAAAATCCAGTAAAACCAATTCAAGTGACTAAAAAAGACGCACCAGTACAAGAAGTCGTCCATCTGGCAACGGATTCTAACTTTGATATTCGCACAATTTTGCCAGCTCCTACTAATACACAAGAAGATGCAGGACCTTATATTACCATGGGAGTAGTCCTTGGCTCTGATCCAGATAAGACCATGAGCGATGTGACGATTCACCGCATGGTTTTAGAAGACAAAGACACGATCGGGATGTACATTATGCCCGGTGGCCGCCATATCGGTCACTTCCACAAGGAGTTTGAAGCTTTAAATAAACCCATGCCGATTACCATCAATATCGGATTGGACCCGGCGATTGCCATTGGAACAACTTTTGAGCCCCCTACCACACCTCTAGGTTATAATGAACTGTGGGTAGCTGGTGCTTTACGAAAGGAACCCGTCCAATTGGTAGCTGGAATCACTGTAGATGAAATGGCGATTGCCCGAGCGGAATTTGTCATCGAAGCTGAGATTATGCCAAATCAAACGATGCAAGAAGATATTAATACAAATACGGGCAAGGCCATGCCGGAGTTCCCTGGTTATACAGGAGATGCCAATCCCGCGGTTAACGTAGTAAAAGTCAAAGCTATAACTCACCGAAAAGATCGGCCGATTATGCAAACTACTATCGGCCCCAGTGAAGAACATGTCTCTATGGCTGGGAT